>JBJTDR010000041.1:0-15982 GCA_046092445.1 Hyphomicrobiales bacterium
CGTTTACAGCTAGCGGGGAAGCCGGTCAATCGCGACGCCTATCATTTTCATGGGGTTGAGCGGCTGGAATTGAGGTTTTGAGGGGCTGATATTTTCCACCAGTTCCCTGAACACTGAATTGACATGTCCAACGATTTTGTACATACAATAAAGTACGATGCTCTACAGCCATGATCCCGCCAAGAGCGATAAAAACGCGCTGGAGCGCGGCATTCGGGTGATCAGCTTTCGAAAAGCCAACAACAGCGAAGGGAAGAACCATGGATTCCCGCAAACCCTTGATCGATAGCAACGGCGAGGTGGGCGATCTATCGGTTGTCGATCCCTCCGCGCTCAAGCCGTTCACATTATTGCCAAAGTCACTTCAAACCAAGTTGAAGGGACGGCCTAAGGCGCTGATCACCAAGGAGCGGATCACCATCCGTTTATCGCCCGATGTGCTTCAAACCTTCCGGTCAAGTGGCACCGGCTGACAGACACGGATCGATGCCGCCCAAAAAGACTGGTTGAAAACCCACGAGGTTGTCTGAAGCTTTCACCGCAAACCTCGCTATCACCTACCCCAAATCCCCCTTCACCCTTGCATCGAATCCGTTCACAGCGTCTAACGGCGCACGCTTGTGTAATCCGTTTCAATGAGTTCCCCAATGACATCCCCCACCGCCCGCCCGTTCGACGATATCCGCCGCGTCATTTCCGAGATGCCGGAGGCCGATCTCGTTTCCGTAGAGGCCGTTCGCGCGCGGGACAGGTTTCTCACCAAGCCGCCGGGCAGTCTTGGTCGCCTGGAGGAGATCGTCGAATGGCTTGCCGCCTGGCAGCGCAAGGCGCGTCCGGCCATTATGCGGCCGCTCGTCACCGTGTTTGCCGGCAATCACGGCGTCACCGCGCGCGGCGTCTCGCCCTATCCGGCGAGTGTTACCCGGCAAATGCTCGATAATTTCGGCGCGGGCGGCGCGGCGATCAACCAGATTTGCAAAACTTTCAATATCGGCTTCAAGGCCTATGATCTGGCGCTCGAACTGCCCACGGGCGATATCGCCGTGGAAGCGGCGATGGACGAGAAAACCTGCGTCGCCACCATGGCGTTCGGCATGGAAGCGATTGGCGGCGGGCATGATCTCGTCGGCATCGGCGAAATGGGCATCGGCAATACCACGATTTCAGCCGCCATCTATGCAGCCCTTTATGGCGGTGACACCGCCCATTGGGTCGGGCGCGGCACGGGCGTGGATGATGAGGGCTTAAAGCGCAAAATCGCAGCGGTCGAAACCGCTCTCGCCTGCCATAAAGACCATTTGCACGATCCGCTTGAAGTACTCCGCCGTCTCGGTGGGCGTGAAATAGCCGCCATGGCCGGTGTCATTCTCGCCGCCCGCATGGAGCGTATTCCGGTCGTTATCGACGGCTATGTCGCCACTGCCGCCGCCGCTGTTCTGCACGCCCTTGATCCCCGCACGCTCGATCATTGCATGGCAGGTCACGCTTCGGCCGAAGGTGCACACCGTGATGTGCTCGAACGTCTCGGTAAAAAGTCGATCCTCGATCTCGGCATGCGGCTGGGTGAAGGCTCCGGTGCGGCCATGGCCATCGGCGTGATCAAAGCAGCAGCCGCCTGCCATGACGGCATGGCAACCTTCGGCGAGGCCAAGGTGGACGACCGCAAGGACTAAGCAGCCTCCGCCGGAATCCGCGTAATCACCGCAGCAATGGGTATCTCATGCCGCTTGCCGGCCCGCTCCGGCGGGAAAGTGACGATCACGCGTGTGCCCTCACCTTCGCGGGACTGGATCGCAAATTCGCCCTGATGCAAATCGATCAGACCGCGAACGATCGGCAGACCGAGGCCGGATCCCTGCTCCGCCGCCTTGATCGCAAGCGACCCCCGCCCGAAACTTTCCAGAATCAGCGGAATCTCGTGCGCGGGAATGCCGTGTCCCGTATCCGAAACGGACATGAAATGACCACCCGCCTCGGTCATGCCCACCTGGACCAGAATGTCCCCGCCAGCCGGCGTGAATTTGATCGCGTTGGAAAGCAGATTGAGCGTGATCTGCCGGACCGCCCGCTCATCCGCATAGAGCGGCGGTAATGACATCGAGATCAGGAGGCTGATCGACAGATCGCGCTGGTGGGCACGCATCTGCAAGAGATGGGCGCAATCCGTCGCTGTTGCCTCCAGATTGATCAGTGCCTCGTTCAATTCATAACGGCCCGCCTCGATCTTCGAGAGATCAAGGACCTCGTCGATGATTCCCAGCAACAACTGCCCGCTACGATGGATATCGTTCGCATACTCCCGGTAAGAGGGCACCTGATGCTGCCCCAGCATTTCGTCCTTCATCACCTCGGAGAATCCCAGAATTGCGTTTAAAGGTGTGCGCAATTCATGGCTCACCGTCGCCAGGAACCGCGACTTCGTCAGGTTCAAATCTTCGGCACGCTTCCGCGCTTCATCCGAATGGAGCTTGGCCTCTTCGAGCGCATGAATGAGTGCGTCCCTCTCCAGTCTGTCGGACTGCCGGGCCATCGTCATCGCGGCCAGCCGGTCACATGCGAAAAGGGCGAACGCCATCATCATCAGCGAGAAAACACTCGAAACACCGTTTATGGCATCGGCACCCATCAACACGTTCAGAACCTGCCCGCAGAAGATCGGCGAGATCAAGCCATACACCGCCGCTCTGAGCGGCAATGACGTCGCAATCGCCAGTAGAGCGAGCGCCACCGTCATCATCTGGGCGATGTGCATTGACCCCATAAAAAGAACTGACGCAATCTCGTCAGCAAGAAGTGCCCACCCGGCACCCTGAATGCACGCACATGTAATGAAACCGGATCGCCATAACTGCGTTAAACGTTCCGAGCGGGAGCAGAATCCGGCTGACCAGACTCCCGTCGCCAGCACGGCAAGCGAACCGAAAACAAGGAGGCCACCCATCGGAACCGGCTCGCCAAATCGCCATCCCGCCGCAAAAACTGAAAACACAAGAAACATTCCCTGCACCGGCAGGGCATACTTGTAACGGCTGGCAATCTGATGAACCAGCATATCGTCAACCGCTTCCGCGGGCCAGTCACCATGCTTTGCTGCAGACAAGTGGCCGCGAAACAAAGCGATCCGCCACGTCCGCAACGTCTCGACAAGCTTCTCGGAGTTTCCGAAGTAATCGGTCGCCAACGTCATGATGTGCAATACCAGAAATACTGCTTCAGATTGCATACCGACTCTTAAATGCGCGCTTTCAAAACCCGTCAAATTCAAGGGATTGGACTCACACTGCGGTTAGCATAAACTACGCTCAGACTGCCCCCGCGTCGCTCGATTTCGTCAGGATCGCTCCCATGCTGCTCTATGACAGTCCCTTTGCGCCGAATCCCCGCAGAGTCCGCATCTTCCTTGCGGAAAAAGGTATCGATATCCCGCGCGAAATGATCAATCTTGGCGAACTCACTCAGAAATCCGCCGAATTCACCGCCCTGAACCCCTACCAGCGGACACCGGCACTCCGGCTCGACTCGGGTAAAATTCTCACTGAGTCGACGGCGATCTGCCGCTATCTGGAAACGCTGTATCCTGCCCCCAATCTCTTCGGCACCGATCCTCTCGAACGCGCCGAAATCGAAATGTGGGACCGGCGCATCGAACTCGGCCTGTTCACCTTCGTTGCTTCCGTGTTCCGGCACACCCACCCGAAAATGGCCATCATGGAAGTCCCGCAAATCGCGGAATGGGCTGAGGCCAACCGCCCGCGTGTATTCAAAGCACTCGATCTGTTGAACGACGCCCTCAAGGATCACCGTTTCGTCGCCGGTTCCCGCTTCACCATCGCCGATATCACCGCCCTCTGCGCGGTCGATTTCATGGCGCGGGCACGGCTGGCCATTCCCGAACATCTGAGCCATGTGCTCCGCTGGCATGCGGAAGTCTCCGCCCGTCCCGGCGCGGTGGTCTGACGCCATCATGACAGAACAAAACATTCCCCACCCCGCCTTTCAGAAACTCCTTGCCGCCTGTGAGGCATTGCCTCCGGTCGTCACCGCCATCGTGCATCCGTGTGATACTGCAACCCTCCTGGCCATTGCGGACGCTGAAAAGCGCGGCCTGATCACCCCCGTTCTGGTCGGCCCGAAAGCCAAAATCCTCAAGGCTGCTGCCGAGGCTGGTGTCGATATTTCCGCCTGTCCGATTGTCGACACGCCCCACAGCCACGCATCCGCCGAGGCCGCCATCGCCCTTGTGCGTCAAGGCAAAGCTGCCGCCTTGATGAAGGGCAGTCTCCACACCGACGAACTGCTCGAACCCGCACTTGATCGCATTCAAGGAATCCGGACCGAGCGTCGAGTCAGCCATTGCTTCGTCATGGCCATGCCGGGCCGCGCCGGGCCCTTCATCGTGTCGGACGCCGCCGTCAACATCGCGCCGACGCTCGCGGAGAAAGCCGACATTGTCCAGAACGCGATTGATCTCGCGACCGCGCTCCACTGGACTGACCTGCGTGTCGCAATCCTGTCCGCAACCGAGATGATCAACCCCGCCATCCAGTCCACTCTTGATGCGGCAGCGCTCTGCAAAATGGCGGATCGCGGCCAGATCACAGGTGCACTTATCGACGGGCCTCTCGCCTTCGACAATGCGATCGATCAGGCCGCCGTCTCGCAAAAACAGATTAAGTCGCCCGTTGCCGGGCGCGCCAATATTCTCATCGTCCCCGATCTTGAATCCGGCAATATCCTCGCCAAAAGCCTCTCCTTCATGGCCCATGCCGAGGCCACTGGCATCGCCATGGGCGCGCGGGTACCGATCATCCTGACAAGCCGTGCCGATACAGTCGCAAGCCGTGTCATCTCCTGCGCGCTCGCCGTTCTCGTCAGTCAAATTCCGATCCTCAAGGGCATTGCCAAGGGTTGAACGCGCCCCGGCACTCCGCTACACACGGTGAAGCCCTCTGCGGCGATGACCCCGTTCAAGGATACCTCGATGTCGCATCTTGATGCCGTTCTTGCCCGCATTGACGCCGATGTGGATGCCGCCATGGCCCGCCTGTTCGGCTTTCTCGCAATCCCGTCCATCTCGACCGATCCGCAGCACGCCGCCGATTGCCGGAAAGCCGCCGACTGGCTCGTGAGCGAACTGGCCAAGCTGGGCATTTCCGCAACGTCCAACGCCACTGCGGGCCACCCGATCGTCACCGCGAATGTCGCAGGTAGCAGCACTCGCCACGCGCTGTTCTACGGCCATTACGATGTGCAACCCGTCGACCCGCTCGACCAATGGGAAACGCCGCCCTTCGCGCCGGTCATCGTCACCCTGCCCGATGGCCGCAAAGCCATTCGCGCACGCGGCTCGTCCGATGACAAAGGCCAGATCATGACCTTCATCGAAGCCTGCCGCGCCTGGAAATCGGTCGCGGGCTCCCTGCCCATCGGGATCACCTTCCTGATCGAGGGCGAAGAGGAGGACGGCTCGCAAAGCCTCTCGGATTTTCTCGCCTCGCACGGCTCCGAATTGAAAGCCGATATCGCCCTTGTCTGCGACACCGGCCTTTGGGACCAGCAAACCCCCTGCATCAACACCACGCTGCGCGGCATCGTCTATGAGGAAGTCACGATCAAGTGCGCCGATTTTGATCTGCACTCCGGCGTCTATGGCGGCGCGGCGCGCAATCCGGTCAATCTGCTCGCCAAAATCATCGCCGACCTGCACGACGACCAAGGCCGCGTTACCTTGCTCGATTTCTACAAAGGCGTTCCCGAGACCCCGCCCCATATTCTGGAAGAATGGCGGGCGCTTGATCTGTCGCCCGAAAAATTCCTCGGCCCCGTCGGCCTCGATGTTCCCGCAGGCGAAAAAGGCCGCATGGTCATCGAAATGATCCAGTCGCGCCCCACCTGCGACGTCAATGGCATCATTGGCGGCTATACCGGCGTCGGCGCAAAAACCGTCATCGCCGCCGAGGCCTCCGCCAAAATCTCCTTCCGCCTCGTCGGCCAGCAGGATCCCGATGCCATCCGCGACGCATTCCAGGCCCATGTCCGCGCGCGCCTTCCCGCCGATTGCACCGCCGACTTCATCAGCCACAAGGGCTCGAAAGCGATCACCCTCCCCTTCGATATGCCCGATCTCGTCGCCGCGAAAGCCGCCCTGAAAGACGAATGGGGCGTCGCTGCTGTCACGATCGGATCGGGCGGATCGATCCCCGTCATTGGCGAATTCAAAACCGCACTAGGTCTCGATTCTCTCCTCATCGGTTTTGCGCTTGATGATGACCGCATCCATTCACCCAATGAGAAATACGACGTTCGCAGTTTTCACAAGGGAATCCGCTCCTGGGCCAGAATTCTGGCGGCATTGGCCGCCTAGCTTCCCCGCAAACACTCTCATCACGGAAATCTGAACATGTGGTCGACAACCTGGACATTTTTTGACGGCGCCTGGCACGAGGGCAACCCGCCCATTCTCGGGCCGCGAAGCCACGCTTTCTGGCTCGGCTCGTCCGTGTTTGATGGTGCCCGCTATTATGACGGCGTGGCCCCCGATCTCGAACTGCATTTCGCCCGCGTCAACCGCTCGGCCGTTGCCATGCACCTCAAGGCGCTCGTGAGCGTCGAAGAATGGACGAGGCTCGCATGGGAAGGCATCGCCAAATTCGACACACATGCCGCGCTCTATCTCCGCCCGATGTACTGGCCCGAAATGGGCAGCAATGGCGTCGTCGCGCCCGATGGCGACTCGACCCGTTGGTTGCTCTCGATCTACGAGGCTCCGATGCCGGGCGAAATCGGCTCCGCCATCACGCTGTCACCCTTCCGCCGCCCGACGCCCGAAACCATGCCGCTCGATGCCAAAGCCGGATGCCTGTACCCCAATAATGGTCGCGCCTTGCTCGAAGCCCGCGCTCGCGGCTTCGATAATTGCCTGCTCACCGATATGCTCGGCAATGTCGCCGAACTCGCCACCGCCAATATCTTCATGGTGAAGGACGGCGTCATCAGAACACCGGCTCCCAACGGCACCTTTCTGAACGGGATCACCCGCCAGCGCACGATTGCGCTCCTCGAAGCATCCGGCCATCGCGTCGACCAGACCGCCCTGACCTACCGCGAGTTTCTCGGCGCCGACGAGATTTTTTCCGCCGGCAATTACGGTAAAGTCCAGCCCGTCACCCGCATCGACACCCGAGATCTGCAACCCGGCCCGATCTACCGCAAGGCTCGAGAGCTTTACCAACAATACAGCCACGCTGGATAAGGCTTGTTACGGCCACCTCACCGTCGGCGGCATCGATGACAGGATCGAGTCGACATTGCCGCCGGTCTTCAGGCCGAAAATCGTCCCGCGATCATAGAGCAGATTGAATTCGACATAGCGTCCGCGGCGGATTTGCTGCTCCTCGCGATCCTCCGGAGTCCACGGGGTCGACGCATTACGCGCCGCGATTGCCGGATAAATCCGGGCAAATTGCTCGCCGACCATTTGTGTAAAGGCAAAATCCGCCTCCCAATCGCCTGAATCTAGATAATCATAAAAAATACCGCCAATGCCGCGCGGTTCGTTCCGGTGCTTCAGGAAAAAATAAGTATCGCACCATTCCTTGTATTTCTCGTAGGGCGCAATGGCTGCATGCGCCTCGCACGCCCCCCGCATTGCGGCATGGAAATCGACACTGTCGATATCTTCCTGCGTCCGCCGCCGGTTAAGCACAGGTGTCAGGTCCGCCCCGCCGCCAAACCACGCCTTCGTCGTCACGACAAACCGCGTATTCATGTGAACTGTCGGCACATTTGGGTTCCACGGATGTGCGATCAGCGAAATCCCCGTGGCAAAAAAGCGTGGATCTTCTTCCGATCCCGGAATCTGGCCACGGAACTCGGGCGCAAATTCACCAAACACGGTCGAGCAATGCACCCCGACCTTTTCGAAAACCCGCCCCGTCATCATCGACATCACGCCGCCGCCGCCCTTCGCGCCGGAATGGTCCGTGCGCTGCCACGGCGTCCGCACAAAACGCCCCGCTTCCCGCGGCGCGCCGGGCGAAAACGGGCCGGTTGCCTCGTCCTCCAACCGCTCGAATGAGGCACAAATCGTGTCCCTCAGCGCCTGAAACCATGTTTCCGCGCGCGTTTTGCGGGTATCCAGCACGTGTGTTTCCGTCATGATGATCTCGTTGGTGCAAAAGTTGAAAACCGGCCTGTTTGCCGCAAAGCCTCTCCTAAAACCATGGCAAGCGCCACCGCGACATTGATCGAGCGCAAACTTGGCCGCATCGGAATGATAATCCGCGCATCCGCCCGCTCGTGAACAGAGTCGGGAACACCCGCTGATTCGCGACCGACCATCAGAATATCATCTGGTTTGAAGGAGAATTCGGTGTAGGGCACGCTGGCGCGGGTGCTGGCAAGCACGAGACGCAAGCCCGCTTCCGCCCGCCAAGCCTCGAAATGCTCCCACGAAACATGACGCCGGATCGACACCACATCGAGATAATCCATGCCGGCGCGCCGGAAAGCACGATCCGACACCGGAAATCCCGCCGGCTCGATGATATGCGCCTCGACATCAAGGCAGGCGGCCATCCTGAGCATGGTGCCCGTATTCTGTGGAATATCGGGCTGAAAGAGGGCTATATGCATTTTTTACCATTTATAGGGTTTAATTTACCGGTTTCGGGCATAAACCGGATGACAATTCGACGCCATACTATAGACAAGTCCTCCGCCTCATGCGACACAGCCGCCGCATGGCGACTCCCGGTCGCATTGTATAACGCGTTTGAGGCGCGCATAGAGAGTGAATGATCGGGATTTGGCGGAAATCGCGCATCCGCCGAAACCTTGGGTGAAAGGTTTCACCCCTTCGGATGAGTGGTGCTCGCGCGTTGGGTACGGGGATGAACAAAGTGGCGAATTCAGGCAGCGCATCGGCTCACACCGAACACACAAGACGGGATTTCCTTTTCATCGCAACGGGCGCGGCGGGAGCCGTCGGCGCCGCAGCTACGCTTTGGCCCTTCATCAGCCAGATGGCGCCGGATGCGGCGACAGTGGCGGCAGGTGCGCCCGTGGAAATCGATCTCACCCCCGTCGCAGAAGGTCAGATCGTCAAGCTCTTCTGGCGCGGTAAACTTGTCTTCGTCCGGCATCGCACAGCCGCCGAAATCAAATCGGCTAGAGACGTTGATGTAGCCTCCCTGCCCGATCCGCAGCCGGACTCGGCCCGCGTCAAGGAAGGCAAGGATCAATGGCTCGTCGTTTATGGCAGCTGCACCCATCTCGGTTGCGTGCCGCTCGGCAATGAAGGCGCGTTCCAAGGCTGGCAGTGCCCGTGCCATGGATCCGTGTTCGACACGTCAGGCCGCATCCGGCAGGGACCGGCACCAACCAATCTTCCCGTGCCGCCTTATGCTTTCTTGAGCGACACAAAAATCCAGATCGGCTGAGCCGAGCTTCATCTTAACCTATAAATTACGGGGCTGACCCCGACAGTACAGGAACAAAGCCATGAGCGGACATTCCACCTACGTTCCCAAGAGCGCTTTCGGCAAGTGGTTCGAGAGCCGCCTCCCTATCATGGGGCTGATCCATTCATCATTCGTGACCTTCCCGAACCCGAGAAATCTCAACTATTTCTGGACTTTCGGCGGCATTCTCGCCTTCATGCTGATCTCGCAAATCATTACCGGTATCGTCCTCGCAATGCACTACACGCCGCACGCGGACATGGCTTTCAGCTCCGTAGAGCACATTATGCGCGATGTGAACTATGGCTGGATGCTGCGTTATCTGCACTCCAACGGCGCGTCAATGTTCTTTATCGCTGTCTATATCCACATGTTCCGCGGCTTCTATTATGGCTCATACAAAGCCCCGCGCGAAATTCTCTGGATCCTCGGCGTCATCATCTTCCTGCTCATGATGGCAACAGCCTTCATGGGCTATGTGCTTCCATGGGGCCAGATGAGCTTCTGGGGTGCAACCGTCATCACCAACCTGTTTTCGGCAATCCCGGGCGTCGGTGAAACCATCGTCACTTTCCTGTGGGGTGGCTATGCCGTCGACAACCCGACCCTGAACCGCTTCTTCTCGCTGCATTATTTACTGCCTTTCATGATCGCAGGCGTCGTCATCCTGCACATATGGGCGCTGCATGTTCCGGGGTCCAATAATCCCGCCGGTATCGAGAAAAAGACGGAAAAGGATACACTTCCGTTCCATCCCTATTTCACAGTCAAGGACGCGCTTGCTCTCGTCGTCTTCCTGATGATGTTTGTCTGGTTCGCCTTCTACATTCCGAACTTCCTCGGCCATGCCGATAATTATATCGAAGCCAATCCGGCAGTAACGCCTGCGCACATCGTGCCGGAATGGTATTTCCTGCCCTTCTACGCGATCCTCCGTGCAATACCCGACAAATTGCTCGGCGTCATCGCGATGTTCGGCTCGATCGCGATCATGCTGTTCCTGCCGTGGCTCGACACCTCCAAGGTGCGTTCCGGCAATTACCGTCCGGTCTTCCAGGTGTTCTTCTGGCTCTTTGCGCTCAATTGCATCATTCTGGGCTGGCTCGGTTCCAAGCCAGCGCAAGGCGGATATGTGACCGCCTCGCAGATCTGTACCGCCTACTACTTCATCTATTTCATCGTTGTTTTACCCCTCCTCGGTCTGTTCGAGCGGCCGAAGCCGCTTCCGGTTTCAATTGCCGACTCGATTCTCGGCAGGTCCGGTTCTGCAGCTGCAATGGCCTCGGGTGCAGCAGCATCGCCGAGCACCAAAGGTTGATGGGCTTTCAGGGAGAATAAAGATGAAACAAGTTCAGACCCTTGTGTCCAAAGTGACGTCAGCCGCTCTTGCTCTCGGCCTTCTGGCCGGCAACGCACTCGCCGCAGGTGTGGTCGAGGTTCCGCCACGCAACACCTGGTCGTTCTCGGGCCCGTTCGGCACCTTCGACAAGGCGCAATTGCAGCGCGGGTTCAAGGTCTATCGCGAGGTCTGCGCAAGCTGCCACAGCATGTCGAAGCTCGCGTTCCGCAACCTCGCGCAGCCAGGTGGACCTGAGTTCTCCGAAGCGCAAGTCAAAGCACTTGCAGCAAGCTATCAGGTGAAGGACGGTCCGAATGAGGCAGGTGAAATGTTCGAACGTCCGGGTCGCCCTGCTGATCGCCTGCCCTCGCCGTTCCCCAACAATCAGGCGGCGGCAGCGGCAAATGGGGGGGCCGTCCCTCCCGACCTGTCCGTTATTGCAAAGGCCCGTACCTATGAGCGCGGATTCCCGTGGTTCGTGTTCGACATTTTCACCCAGTTCCAGGAGCAGGGTGTCGACTATTCCGCTGCATTGCTGCAAGGCTATGTCGAGCCTGAACACGGCATTCAGGTCCCCCCCGGCAAGTATTACAATAAATACTTCCCGGCCAAGATCATCTCGATGCCGAAACCGCTCTCGGATGGTCAGGTCGAATATGTCAAAGGCGCTGACGGCAAGCCGCAGGCACCCGAAACAGTCGCCCAATACGCGAAGGACGTTTCCGCCTTCCTGATGTGGGCCGCCGAACCGCACATGGAACAGCGCAAGGAAACAGGGTTCAGGGTGCTTGCCTTCCTCCTCGTTTTCGCTGGCCTCCTGTATTTCACCAAAAAGAAGATCTGGTCACGGGTCGAAGGTCACGCCCACGGCCCGGCCTTCTGAGGCCAAACTCTTCCGCATTCGAAAAGGCCCCTTCACAGGGGCCTTTTTCATGAAAACCTGTCCTTTATGACAGGGTGGACCGGCGCAGAATCAGTCTAGGATAGCTTCCGTGGACTATACGGAGGAACCCATGACAAAATCCATTCTCGGCATTATCGGCGGCTCGGGTGTTTATGATCTCCCCGGGCTGACGGATTTGCGCGAAGTCTCAGTCGCATCCCCTTGGGGAGCTACATCGGACGTCCTGAGAACGGGAAAAATCGGGCAGACCGACATCGTCTTCCTGCCCCGCCATGGCCGCGGCCACCGCCTCTCCCCCTCCGATATCAATTACCGCGCGAATATTGACACCATGAAACGCCTCGGCGTCACCGATATCGTCTCGCTCTCCGCATGCGGTTCCTTCCGTGCCGAGTTGCCCCCCGGCTCCTTCCTGCTCGTGGATCAATATGTCGACCGCACCCACAGGCGCGAGTCGAGTTTCTTCGGCGCTGGCTGTGTCGCCCATGTCTCGATGGCGCATCCCGTCGGCCCGCGACTTGTCGAGCGTGTTGCCACTGCTGGCGAAGCGGAAGGCATAGCAATGGTCAAAGGCGGCACCTATATCTGCATGGAAGGCCCGCAATTTTCGAGCTATGCCGAGAGCATGACCTATAAAAACCTCGGCTATTCCGTCATCGGCATGACGGCGATGCCAGAGGCCAAACTCGCGCGCGAAGCCGAAATCACCTATGCAACGCTCGCCATGGTCACTGATTTCGATTGCTGGCACCCCGATCACGACGTCGTGGACGTGCAATCCGTCATCGCCGTCATGCACAGCAATACGGAGAAGGCGCGGCGTCTCGTGGCGCGTCTCGCGCGCGACTTCCCCGCAACCCGCGACCTCTGCCCCGCTGGCTCCCACAAGGCGCTCGATTTCGCCATCATGACCGCGCCAGCTGCGCGCGATCCCGCCCTGATCGCCAAACTGGACGCCGTCGCCGGTCGCGTTCTCAGGTCAGCCTAGTCCCAATGACGCCCCATCATGCCCCAGTCACCACCGAAGCCGAGCAGATACGCCGCAGTCCCCATCGCCAGCATCCCGAGCAGCCAGATCACAATCATGGCAGGAATAGCCGCCAGTCCTGCGATGATGAAAAACCGCACCAACCGCAAAAACGGAATGTTGATATCCGTCAAAACCATATGCGTGTGATCATGGGGTATATTTTCGTTGGTCATGCCGAATTCCGGGCTTTATCGTGTGCAGCGTCGCTGTATGATGCGTTATTCCTGTCTCCCCGCCTTGAGCTTGATCAAACATGACCCAGACACCCGATCTACTCCGCGACGCCATCCGCACCATTGCCGATTATCCGAAACCGGGAATCCTTTTTCGGGACATCACGACCCTGCTCGGCAATGCCCGTGCCTTCCGCCGTTCGGTCGACGAATTGGTACAACCCTTCGCCGGTGACAAAATCGATCAGGTCGCCGGCATCGAAGCCCGCGGCTTCATTCTCGGCGGTGCCGTCGCACATCAATTATCCTCCGGCTTCGTGCCGATCCGGAAAAAGGGAAAACTGCCTCACAAAGCCGTCTCCATCGCCTATTCGCTCGAATATGGCCTCGACGAGATGGAAATGCACGAGGATGCCGTCAAACCGGGTGAACGCGTCATCCTGATCGACGATCTCATCGCCACGGGGGGCACAGCCGAGGCAGCCGTCAAACTCCTCAAGAGCATCGGCGCGGAAGTGGTCGCTGCCTGCTTTGTCATCGATCTCCCCGACCTCGGCGGCCGCAAGCGTATTGAAGCGCTCGACGTTACGGTCCGCACTCTCATCGCCTTTGACGGCCATTAAACCCCTGAAAGTTTCCTCATGATCCCCGATCTCGAAAACAAAGTCGTTCTCGTCACCGGCGCATCCACCGGCATCGGTGCTGCCACCGCGAAAGGCTTTGCCGCCAGTGGCGCGCGCGTCATGGTGCATTACAATGCGAGCAAGGCGGAAGCCGGGGCCGTTGTCGCCGGGATCATCGCGGCAGGTGGCGAGGCCGCCCTCGTGCAGGGCGACATCTCCGACCGGAGCGGTCCCGCCCGCATCGTTGCCGACACCGTCAAGCACTTCGGCCGGATCGACGTTCTCATCAACAATGCCGGCGGCATGCTGGGTCGCAAATGGCTCGGCGAAATGGACGACGCCCATTATGACCGCGTCATGGATCTCAATGTCTGGTCGGTTGTGGCCTTCATGCGCGAGGTGGCGCCCCTCATGAAGGCGCAGGGCGGCGGCAACATCATCAATGTATCGTCAATTGCCGCCCGTCATGGCGGCGGCGGCGGCTCGGTGCTCTACGCCTCCGCAAAGGGCTTCGTCTCCACCTTCACAAAAGGCATGGCAAAAGAACTGATCGGCGCGAATATCCGCGTCAACGCCGTCTCGCCCGGCACGATCAGCACACCATTCCATGAGCGCTATTCAACCGCCGAGCAGCTCGAAGCCGGACGCAAGACCATCCCGCAAGGCCGTCTCGGCATCGCCGAGGATTGCGTCGGCACCTTCCTGTTCCTCGCCTCCGACGCCCTCTCGGGCTATCTCGTCGGGCAGGTGATCGAGGTCAATGGCGGGCAATATATGCCGTAACAGGGCGAAGGAGGTCCCTTCCCCTAATTTGCAAACCGGAAATGCAGCACATCGCCATCTGCGACGACATAGTCCTTGCCTTCCAGCCGGAACTTGCCCGCCTCGCGCGCGCCCGCCTCGCCCTTATTGGCAATATAATCCGCATAGGCGATGGTTTCAGCCCTTATATAGCCCCTCTCGAAATCCGTATGGATCACACCGGCGGCTGCCGGGCCTTTCGTTCCCTTTGAAATCGTCCATGCGCGCGCCTCTTTTGGCCCGACCGTGAAATACGTCACAAGATCCAGAAGCTCATAACCCGCACGGATGACACGATTCAAACCGGGTTCATCGAGGCCGACAGCATCGAGATAATCCTTCTGGTCGGCTGCATCCATCACCGCGATCTCGCTCTCGATCTGCGCGGAGACAACAACCGCTTTCGCGCCTTCCTCTTTTGCACGCGCAAATACCTTCGCGGAGAACGCATTGCCGTCATGCGCGGCCGCTTCCTCGACATTGCAGACATAAAGCACGGGCTTGGATGTGAGCAGACTCAGCATCTGGTAGGCACGCTCCTCCTCGGACGAACGCTCCACCAGACGCGCCGGGCGACCTTCCCGCAGCAGTACAAGGCAACGCTCCATGATCGAGACCTGCTCTTTCACATCCTTGTCGCCGCCTTTCGCCTTTTTCTCGAGCGGCAGAATGCGCTTCTCCAGACTATCGAGATCGGCGAGCATCAGTTCCGTTTCAATCGTCTCGATATCCGCCAGCGGGTCAATCTTGCCTTCCACATGCGTGATATCGCCATCCTCGAAACAACGCACGACATGGGCAATCGCATCCACCTCGCGAATATTGGCGAGAAACTGGTTGCCGAGCCCCTCTCCCTTCGACGCCCCGCGCACAATGCCCGCAATATCGACAAAGGTAATCCGCGTCGGGATAATCTCTTTCGACCCCGCAATCGCCGCCAGCGCTTCGATCCGCGGATCAGGCACAGCCACATCGCCGACATTCGGCTCGATCGTACAAAACGGATAATTTGCCGCCTGCGCCGCCGCCGTCTGCGTCAAGGCATTGAAAAGCGTCGATTTGCCAACATTCGGCAAGCCGACAATACCGCATTTGAAACCCATGGTGTTTATATCCGTTTGAGGAAGTCTGATGGTTTGGCGCGAAAAGGATTGATGATGGTCAGACCCACCACATCATGCCCGTCTTGTAAATCCTCGCTGAGGAAAAAGCTGCAGCTCAATTGATGCGCTGAGGCCAAAAGGAGGCTGTCGAACCAGGAATAGAGATATCTTTGACGAAGAAGCCAGGCAGCCTCATAGGTTTTGTCATTGACGGGGTCGTTCCCCCATTTCGCAAAATCGGCAGCAAGTTCTTTGATCTGCGTATCGCCGAGGTGATCCATTTTACGAATCGCAACATGACAAAATTCGTTGATCACCTGGAGGTTGATCATAATTGCCTCTCTTTTGGCTAATTCATCCAACCAGAGAGTTGCGATTTTTGACTTTTGCCCCGCCTTCTTATCGAGCGCGTAAATCAGAATGTTCGTGTCGACGAAGAATTTTGTCGTCATATACTTCATTCCTGGCAGGGGCGTTGCCATTCTCATCGGTCAGGTCAAGCTTGGGGTAAGCCAGAATCCTGTTGAGGACGTCGCTTTGAGAGCTCT
>JBJTDR010000042.1:0-8871 GCA_046092445.1 Hyphomicrobiales bacterium
ACGCTGCGACCGGAAAAGGTTACGGATTTGAAGGCGGCGGCAAAAAGGGCAGGCGTGCCGTTTTCGGTGATTGGCGAGGTGAAAGCGGGAACCGAGCCATTGACCGTGACTTACAAGGGTGAGAGTTTCGAGACGGCCTCCGGCTCTTTCAGACATTTCTGACCCGCCGGACCGCGCTCCCGCCTATCGGATATGCCATGACTGTGACGATGCCGACCCATTTGATTGATGATCGCGCGGCGTTGCGCAATACGCTGAGGCTCGCCCTTGCGGTGGCACTGGCGGGTGCGAATGCGACGGTGATTTTTGCGACCGGCGCGATTGTCGGCTCGATGCTGGCACCTGACCCTGCCTATGCGACGCTGCCGATCTCGGTGTTTGTCGTCGGGATGGCGGCGGGAACATTGCCGATTGGCTGGATCGCGCGGCGTTACGGGCGGCGATTGGCCTTCATGACGGGGGCAGGTGCGGGCGTGCTGACCGGGTTGCTGGCGTGTTATGCGGCGGTAACAGGCTCTTTTGCGCTGTTCTGCCTCGCGACGTTTTTTGGCGGTCTCTATCAGGCTGCGGCGCAATCCTACCGTTTCGCGGCGGCTGATTCGGCGAGTGACGCGTTCCGGCCGAAAGCGATCGCGTGGGTGATGGCGGGGGGCGTGTTTGCCGGTGTGCTCGGCCCGCAACTTGTGACCCATACGATGGATTTGTGGCAACCATATCTGTTTGCTGTCAGCTATCTCGCGCAGGCGGCGGTGGCGCTGATCGCAATGGTGGTGCTTCGGCAGGTGGAAGCGCCGCCGCCTCTTCCGGTCGACACACCCGATGCGCGGCCCTTGATGAATATTGTGAAGCAGCCGCGCTTCATCGCGGCGGTGATTTGCGGCGTGATCAGTTACGGCCTGATGAATTTCATTATGACGTCTGCGCCTTTGGCGATGAAACTGTGCGGACATGCGGTGGCAGATTCGAATCTGGCCATCGAATTCCATGTGATCGCGATGTATCTGCCGAGTTTTATCACGGGTTCGCTGATTTCCCGCTTCGGAGCCGGGAAAGTCATTTTGGCAGGGATGGTGTTGATTTTGCTTGCGGCTGTTTCGGGGTTGGCCGGACAGACGGTGCATCATTTCTGGGCGGATATGATCCTTGTCGGGCTCGGGTGGAATTTCGGATTTATCGGGGCGACCGCACTGGTGACAGAGACGCATCGGCCGTCCGAGCGCGCAAAAGTTCAATCTTTCAACGATTTTCTTGTTTTTGGCACGATGGTGGCCGGATCGTTCTTGTCCGGGCGTATTTTGACTGATTTCGGATGGGATATGGTGAATGAGCTGGTGTTTCCGCTTGTTTTTGTTGGAATTGCGGCGCTTTTGTGGTTTAGACGGAGCCAGAAGGTACTGAGTGCCTGAGCAAACGCACCGAAAGTCGCATTTGCGTCCTGGCCACATTTTTGGCATGAGCAAGCATTGCTTTGGCTTAACCGTGGCAGCGCGTTCGGCGAGGAATGTTCCGATCCTTTCCCGAGCGCTGCCCTACGCTCCTTCGGGGGCAACCAAACTGTAAGGACGACACAATGACGATTGGCTTGATTATACTTGGCGGATTGCTCGCGCTGGCTTACGGCGCATGGGCCATCGCCGATGTGAATGGTCGCGATGCGGGCAATGCGCGCATGCAGGAAATTTCGGCGGCAATTGCAGAAGGCGCGCAGGCTTATTTGCGGCGGCAATATATGACGATTTCGGTCGTTGGTGTGGTGCTGTTTGTTATCATCGCGTATCTCCTGCAGGTGCCGGTCGCCATCGGGTTTGCGATTGGCGCGATCCTTTCGGGCCTCGCGGGCTTTATCGGCATGAACGTATCGGTACGCGCGAATGTGCGGACGGCGCAGGCTTCCTCGCAGTCGCTTGCCGCGGGTCTTGACGTCGCCTTCAAGGCGGGTGCCGTGACCGGTCTTCTTGTGGCGGGTCTCGCGCTTCTCGGGGTGGCCGTCTATTTCTGGGTGCTGACCGGCCCGATGGGCCATGCCGCGTCCGACCGCGTCGTCGTTGATGCGCTTGTCGCGCTCGGCTTTGGTGCTTCGCTGATCTCGATCTTCGCGCGTCTCGGCGGCGGCATCTTCACAAAAGGTGCGGACGTCGGTGCCGATCTCGTGGGCAAGGTGGAAGCGGGCATTCCGGAAGATGACCCCCGCAATCCGGCAACGATTGCGGACAATGTCGGGGACAATGTGGGTGATTGCGCGGGCATGGCCGCCGATCTGTTCGAAACCTATGCGGTGACGGTTGTTGCCACGATGGTTCTGGCGTCGATCTTCTTCGCAGGCCAAGACGGCTTGCTGAACGCGATGCTTTATCCGCTCGCGATCTGCGCGACCTGCATCGTGACCTCGATCATCGGCACGTTCTTTGTCAAGCTCGGCGCGAACAATTCGATCATGGGTGCGTTGTACAAGGGTCTGATTGCGACCGGTGTGCTCTCGATCGGCGGGCTCTGGATTGCAACCAACCATATCGGCTGGGGTGCGATCGGTACGGTTTCCGGCCGTGAGATCACCGGCATGAGCCTGTTCTGGTGTGGTGTTGTCGGCCTCGTTGTGACGGGTCTGATCGTCTGGATCACGGAGTACTACACGGCAACGGGCAAGCGGCCGGTGGTATCGATCGCGCAGGCGTCGGTGACCGGGCATGGCACGAACGTCATTCAGGGACTGGCCGTGTCCCTTGAATCGACCGCGTTGCCGGCAATCGTGATCGTGGGCGGCATTCTCGGAACGTATGAACTGGCCGGCCTGTTCGGCACGGCGATTGCCGTGACGACGATGCTCGGTCTTGCGGGCATGATCGTTGCGCTCGACGCGTTCGGTCCGGTGACCGACAATGCCGGCGGCATTGCGGAAATGGCAGGCCTTCCGAAGGAAGTTCGCCATGTTACGGACGCGCTCGACGCGGTCGGCAATACGACGAAGGCCGTAACCAAGGGCTATGCGATCGGCTCGGCCGGTCTCGGCGCGCTGGTGCTGTTTGCCGCCTACACGAACGACATTGCGGCGTTCACATCGTCCGGCGTGCCCTATTTCAAGGATATCGGCGTGGTCTCGTTCGATCTGTCGAACCCGTATGTGGTTGCCGGTCTGATCTTCGGCGGTCTGATCCCTTATCTGTTCGGCGGGATTGCCATGACGGCGGTGGGCCGGGCGGCCGGATCGGTGGTGGAAGAAGTCCGTCGCCAGTTCAAGGAGCGTCCGGGCATCATGGCCGGAACGGAGAAGCCTGATTATGCGCGCGCGGTCGACATGTTGACCAAGGCGGCGATCCGGGAGATGATCGTTCCGTCGCTGCTGCCGGTTCTGGCACCGCTTGTCGCCTATTTCGGCGTGCTGTTCATCTCGGGCTCGAAGGCTTCGGCCTTTGCGGCGCTGGGTGCATCGCTGCTGGGTGTGATCGTCAACGGACTGTTCGTCGCGATCTCGATGACATCGGGTGGCGGCGCTTGGGACAACGCGAAGAAGTCGTTCGAAGACGGCTTTATCGACAAGGACGGCGTGAAGCATCTCAAGGGCTCGGACGCGCACAAGGCGTCGGTGACGGGTGATACTGTCGGCGATCCCTACAAGGATACGGCAGGGCCTGCCGTCAATCCGGCGATCAAGATCACGAATATTGTGGCCTTGCTGCTGCTCGCGATCCTGGCGCATATCGGTGTCTGATTAGACAGTCGAAAGACTAAAGATAGAAACCCCCGGAGCGATCCGGGGGTTTTGTTATTTGCGGTGCGCGGGGAAGCGTGATAATTTTTCCAATCAGGTCGATCAGGTTTCGGTGGCGTTCGGAGATATCGTGTCATGCAGACAGCCATTGCCATTCCTAAGATACCAGTCGGGGATATCCGGACGTTCGGGGCGTTGGGGCCGAAATATGAAGTCGGAAAACCGCTTCGTCCGTTGAACGAGTATGACTGGCTGATCGAGGTGACGGTTCTTGAGTCGGGCGAGAGGGTCGAATATCCGCTCAGCAATATTCAAGACGATCCCAAGGCGGTCTGATGTATGCAATCGCCTTTGATCTGGTTGTCGCTGACACGCTGACCCATCATCCGCGCGGGATTGCGCAAGCCTATGCGGATATTTAGGTTGTGCTGGAAGCGTATGGCTTTCGACGTGTGCAGGCGTCGCTCTATGTGACCGACGACGAGAATATGGCCAATTTGTTCAAAGCGCTTCAGGCCTTGCGGGACAATGCATGGTTTCCAAAGTCGGTGGGCGACATCAGGGCGTTCCGGATCGAGCAATGGTCCGATTTCACCGGGGTCGTCAAAGGCTGATTAGCTTCTGTTGGGCCCGATCAAACGACGCCGGCACCTGCGGCGCGCATCAACTGGCGGATGAAGGTGAGTTCGTTGCCGCCTGTGGGAGTGGTATTCGACAGGAAATCGAACAGGACGCCGTCCTGCATGCCGTAATTGGCGAGTTTTTCGACGCGCATCGCCTTGGTAAACTGGACGGCTATGACGCGCTGGTTGACGATCTGCGGCTTGTCGAACATGAAAGTGCGGGTCGTGTCCTGGCTGATATAATACCAGGTCTGGTTGCCGACGGTGGAAACGGTGGAGGGCGTGCCGAGTGCTTCCAGCACTTTCTGCGCGTCCTGTCCCGGTTTGACGGTGGCCAGAGCGGTCTCGTCGATCACGTAGCCGACGACCTGCGGGCCCGCTTTGGTGCAGGCCGTGACCGAGAGGGCGGAGAGCATCGCCGCGACGAGCGGAGCGTGGAAATGTCGTGCGAGAGATTTCCTGGAGTCTGACATGGTTTCAACCCTGTGACAAAGAGCAGTTCCGGACCGACCGTTTTTGCTTGCGAAGATAGGTTCTGATGGCGTACCCCGCAGATACGGCGATTGCAAGGCGTGCATCGCATAGTTGAACCCCCGGAGGCAAGGCGGATGCTGAACCGATTGTTTCCAAGATTGCGACGAAATCGTGATCTTGTCGAGAAGTTGCACGCGACGGTGATGATCGAGGCGCGCCAGATGGCGTTTTTCAGCGATCTCGGTGTGCCTGACACGGTGGAAGGGCGGTTTGATGTTCTAACGTTGCATCTCGTTCTTGTCGTGCGGCGATTGAATATGCTGCCATCACCGGGACCGGAAATCGCGCAGGATCTGGTCGATACGGCGTTCCGGCATTTTGATTCGGCATTGCGCGAGATGGGCGTCGGCGATGTGACGGTTCCGAAGCGCATGAAAGCGCTGGCGGAGGCGTTTCTCGGTCGGGCGAAGGCCTATGAGGACGCGTTGAGGAGAGATGTGCCCGATGCGCTGACTGCTGCCGTGTTGCGAAATATATACGCTAACCGTGCGGAATGTGCGGCGTTTGCCGGGGCACTGGGTGCGTATGTGCGCGATGCTGTGATGGCTTATGAAGGGGCGGAGCTTGCATTGTTCGAGAGAGGGCAGATACCAAAGGTGAGCATCGACCGGTTTATCGGGGAGTCGAAGGTATGAACACGAGTGACGGCCCATTCAGCCATCCGATCCGCGTCGATGATATCGAGGCGAACGGAACCGATGCCGTGCTTGAGCCGTCGGAGCAGGAGCGCATGGCGATTGCCGACTTTCTCAAAATTCCGGCCGTGCCCGACATGAAAGCACAGATGCATCTTGTGCGCAGCGGGAGCCGGGTGACGGTGACGGGACGCCTGACGGCTGAGGTGCGGCAGATATGCGTTGTTTCGCTGGACGAGTTCGATGCGCCGATTGATGAGCCGATTGAAATTCTGTTCGACAGGAACGCGACTGACATGTCTGATCCTGCCAACCTGCCGGATGACGCGCCGGATCCGATCATTGGCGGGGTGATTGATCTGGGGCATGTCGCCGTCGAGTTTCTGGCGCTGGGGCTTGATCCTTATCCGCGGAAACCGGGAGCTGTTTTCGAGTACCGCGAGGATGATGGCGGGGAGGCTTCGGCCTTTGCAAAACTCGCGAATCTGAAACCGAGACCCGCTTAGATCGGACGATGTGATATGGCCGCCAAACTATTTGAGTCAAAGGGGTTGGCCTTGCTCTCCGTCGCGGGTAAAGTGGAACTGGTCGGGTTTTTCCGGGTCACATTGAGAGTCGCTCGGCCTTGTCGAGCCGAGCCATATCGGGCAGCGATTTCAGAGTGATGAAAAGCATTGTTCGTATCGCACTGGATGTCATGGGGGGCGACAAGGGCCCATCGATTGCCATTGCCGGTGCCGCCGAGACTTTGGTCCGGCATCCTGATGTATCGTTCATCATGCATGGCGACGTGTCCCTGTGCCGACCGATCCTTGAAGAATTTCCGGCGTTGAAAGCGGTCACAACGCTTCGTCATTCGGATATTTCGATTGCCATGGACGACAAGCCGAGTCAGGCGCTCCGGCGCGGACGGGGCAAATCCTCGATGTGGCGAGCGATCCAGTCGGTCAAGGATGGCGAGGCGGATGTCGCGGTTTCGGCGGGCAATACGGGCGCGCTGATGGCGATGGCGACGTTCTGTCTGCGGACCATGCAGGGCATCAACCGGCCCGCGATTGCCGCGATCTGGCCGACGGTCCGCGGGGAGAGCATCGTGCTCGATGTCGGTGCGACGATCGGTGCAGATGCCGGACATCTCTTGAACATGGCGCTGATGGGTTCGGCCATGGCGCAGATCCTTTTCGATATCGAAAAGCCGACCGTCGGCCTGCTGAATGTGGGGTCCGAGGAGGTCAAGGGAATCGAGGAGATCAAGCTGGCAGGAAAACTGCTCAAGGAGACGGATTTCAGCCAATTGGAGTATACCGGATTTGTCGAGGGCGATGATATCGGTCAGGGCAAGGTGGATGTGGTAGTGACGGAAGGCTTTTCCGGCAATATTGCACTCAAGACGGCGGAAGGCACGGCGCGGCAGATCGCGACCTATCTGCGTCAGGCGATGGCGAGCACGCTGATGAGCCGCATCGGGTATCTCTTCGCGCGTTCGGCGTTTACGACGCTGCGTGACCGGCTTGATCCGCGGAAAGTCAATGGCGGGGTTTTTCTCGGGCTCGACGGTATCGTGATCAAGAGTCATGGTGGCACTGATGCGATCGGGTATGCTGCGGCGATTGATGTCGGATATGACATGGTAAAATACGAGTTGCTGGCGAAAATTGGGGGAATGCTGATGGCGCAAGACCATTCGAGACCCGTGGCCGAGCGCTCGCCTGATGATTGGACGGGACACCCGCTGGATAAGGAATCAAGCCTTTGACTCTTCGTTCTGTTGTGATCGGCTGCGGTCATTATCTGCCGGAGCGCGTTCTCGCCAATTCGGATATCGAGAAAATCGTCGATACAACGGACGACTGGATCATGGAGCGGACGGGGATCCAATGTCGTCATATTGCGGCAGAGGGAGAAACGACCTCGGTACTCGCGACCCGTGCGGCGGAAAGGGCTATCGAGAATGCCGGATGCGCTGCGTCGGATATCGATCTGATCGTCCTGGCAACGGCGACGCCGGATTATACGTTTCCCTCGACTGCGACTCAGGTGCAGGCGGCACTTGGAATCATCGGTGGTGCGGCTTTCGATGTGCAGGCGGTCTGTTCCGGATTTCTGTATGCGCTGACGGTTGCCGACAAGTTTCTGGCGTCTGGTTCGCACAGAAGAGCCCTCGTGATAGGTGCCGAGACCTTTTCGCGTATTCTCGACTGGACAGACCGGACAACATGCGTGTTGTTTGGCGATGGTGCGGGTGCGGTCGTGCTGGACGCGAGAAGCGGCGCCGGCACGCTTGCGGATCGAGGTATTCTGAACACGTTGCTGCGCTCGGATGGCAGGCACCGCGACAAACTTTACGTGGATGGCGGCCCTTCGACAACGGGGACGAGCGGCCATTTGCGGATGGAAGGTCGGGAAGTTTTTCGTCATGCCGTGACATGCCTTGCCGAGGTCATCGAGGAAACTTTCGCGCAAACGGGGATCGGCGCGGGGGAGATACAGTGGTTCGTGCCGCATCAGGCCAATCGCCGGATTATCGATGCAACGGCAAAAAAGCTGAATATCGACCCTGCCCGTGTTGTTGTAACGGTGGAAAAACATGGAAATACATCGGCTGCATCGATTCCGCTTGCATTGAGCACGGCGTGTCAGGATGGCCGGATCAAACGCGGCGATCTTGTTCTCCTTGAAGCGATGGGCGGGGGATTCACGTGGGGGGCGGCGCTCGTCCGCTGGTAGGGTTCGAGGCGAAAGCAGTCGCGCCGAAGAGTCAGATTTTGCTTGAAGCGTGTTGACGTCATTGATATCTCACAATAACTTGCCGCTGAAAAGAGAATAGTTCGGGCCGACAAGAAGAGCCGGGGCGCATGTGAGCGGTCCAATCTGGGGGATATCCAATGAGCCAGCGTACAGTGACGCGAGCGGAGCTGAGCGAAGCCGTTTATCAGAGGATCGGTTTATCGCGGACGGAGTCTTCTGCGTTGGTTGAACTCGTGCTGAGCGAGATTTCTGATTCATTGTCGCATGGCAATTCTGTCAAGCTTTCGTCCTTCGGATCATTTTTGGTGCGTGACAAGGGTGAACGCGTCGGGCGCAACCCGAAGACGGGTGTCGAAGTGCCGATCGACCCGCGTCGTGTGCTGGTTTTCAAGCCGTCCAATATCATGAAGGCGCGAATTAACGGCGAGGCCAAGCCGGACTCTGACGGGTTTTAATCGAACAAGGGAGGTGACGCGTGGACAAAAGCCCCGACGCCTACCGTACGATCAGCGAAGTGGCGAGTGATCTCGAACTGCCGCAACATGTGCTGCGGTTCTGGGAGACCCGGTTTCCGCATATCAAACCCTTGAAGCGTGGCGGTGGACGTCGCTATTATCGGCCGGAC
>JBJTDR010000043.1:0-9075 GCA_046092445.1 Hyphomicrobiales bacterium
GCTGGCTATTTCGGGCTGAACAGCACGATTGCGGCGATTCTGATGACGGCTTTCGGCGCATTGAGCCTCTATACGCTCATGATTTTCATGCAAAGGGCGATCAAGATGGAGCCGATCCGGAACTGAGGGTTTGCTGTCCGGGCGATCCTTGTGGATCGCCGTGGATGAAATGTAATACTATAACAATTTTCTTTACCGCCACTTTTTCCCGTGATATCGAAAGTCGAATTCACCATTCGGGATTTCGATGTCTCACGCGCACCACCACCATCATCCACGACAGGATTCCGGCGTGTCACTGCTTCGCATGTCGGCAGCAGGGCGCCTTACCGGTGTCGCGGTGATTCTGGCGCTGTTATGGGCTGCCGTGTTCGGAGTAATGCTGTGAACAAGATATCTGGATCTGCGATCCAGTTTACCAATGTGACGCTCGGCTATGACCGGCGGCCCGCCGTGCAGCATTTATCGGGCGCCTTTGCCGCAGGCAGTCTGACAGCGGTAGTTGGCCCCAATGGGGCGGGCAAATCGACGCTCCTGAAGGGAATTGTCGGCGCGCTGCGACCGCTTGACGGCCAGATTTTTCTCGAAGCGCAGGCCCGGATCGCTTATCTGCCGCAGGCGGCCACCATTGATCAGAACTTTCCGATTGCAGTCGAAGACCTCGTCGCGATGGGGCTCTGGCGCCGGACGGGCGTGTTGGGCGGCATCAGCAAAGCGGACCGTCACCGGATTGCGGATGCGATTTCAGCGGTCGGCCTCGAAGGGTTCGAAGATCGGGCCTTGTCGACCTTGTCGGGCGGACAGATGCAGCGGGCGCTCTTTGCGAGGCTTCTCTTGCAGGATGCTCCCGTTATTCTGCTCGATGAGCCGTTTACGGCGATTGACACCAAAACGGCACGCGATCTTCTCGATCTCGTTCAGCGCTGGCATATGGAAAAACGGACCGTGATCGCCGTGCTGCATGATATGGCAATTGTGAAAGAGGTTTTCCCAGAGGCTTTGCTCATTGCTCGCGGGCCGGTGGCCTGGGGCCCGACGCGGGATGTGCTGACGGCTGAAAATCTCCTGATCGCCCGCCGCATGATCGAGGCGCATGCTCCTGATGCGCATGAATGCACGCGGGCTGCATGATCATTGCCTGACATGATGTATGATTTCCTCATCGCTCCCTTCATCGAATTCGGCTTCATGCGGCGTGCGCTTGTCGGCGCGCTGGCACTCTCGCTTGGCGCCGGGCCGATTGGCGTGTTTCTGATGCTTCGCCGGATGAGCCTTGTGGGTGACGCGATGGCGCATGCCATCTTGCCGGGTGCTGCCATTGGTTACCTGTTTGCCGGTCTGAGCCTTGGCTTCATGACGATGGGCGGGTTGATAGCCGGGTTTGTTGTGGCGCTGCTCGCGGGCTTCGTGACGCGGGTGACGGTTTTGAAAGAAGATGCGTCGCTGGCATCGTTCTATCTGTTGTCGCTGGCGGGCGGTGTGACCATAGTCTCGCTCAAGGGATCGAATGTTGATCTGCTGCATGTGCTCTTTGGCTCCGTGCTGGCGCTCGATGATCCGACACTTGTTCTGCTGGCGGGAAGTGCGACGGTGACGCTCGTTTTCCTCGCATTGATTTATCGTCCACTGGTGCTCGAATGCGTTGATCCGGGCTATTTGCGCTCCGTGAGCAAGAGCGGGGCGCTGGTTCATCTCGGTTTTCTGGTAGTTGTGGTGCTAAACCTCGTTGCAGGATTTCACGCGCTCGGGACATTGCTCGCCGTGGGGCTCATCATGCTGCCTGCGATTGCGGCCCGGTTCTGGACTGAAAATGTTGGCGGCATGATCGGGGTCGCAACGCTGATCGGGATCGTGTCGAGCGCCGCGGGTATTCTGGTCTCGTACCATGCCGGCTTGCCGACCGGCCCGACGATCATTCTCGCTGCCGGGTCTCTCTATATTCTATCCATTATTCTTGGCGCACGAAACGGACTGCTCTGGCCCGCTTTGCCCCGCCGCCATCTCGAAGCCTGACTGTCATCCAAAGGAGCTGTATGATGTTTCGATTTTGCAATGTTATAACATTAGTATTGAGCGTGATGCTTGGTTCTTCGGCGTATGCGGACGACAAAGTGCCTGTTGTCGCCAGTTTCTCCATTCTGGGTGATATCATTCAGGAAATCAGCGGCGAGCGCGTGACTGTTTCCACGCTCGTGGGCGCAAATGCCGATGCTCATGTGTTTCAACCTGCCCCGCAGGATGCCAAGCGCGTCGCCGAAGCAAAACTTGTCGTGACCAACGGGCTTGGTTTCGAGGGCTGGATTGACCGTCTGATCAAAGCCTCGGGCCGCAAGCCGATGGTGGTGGTGGCATCGAAAGGGATCAACCCGATCAAGTCCAAAGATGATCACGGGCACGGACATGGCGATCTTGATCCGCATGCGTGGCAGGATGTCGGCAATGTGAAACAATATGCCGCGACGATTGCCAAAGCTCTGGCGAAGATTGACCCCTCCGGCGCAGATGAATACGCGCAACGGGAAGCAGCCTATCAAGCCAAGCTTGATGCGCTCGATGCCGAGATCAAAGCCAGCATCGCTGCCATCCCTGTGGAGCGCCGGAAACTCATCACATCGCATGACGCCTTCGGCTATTTCGCAAAGGCCTATGGCATGACAATGATCGCGCCGCAGGGTGTTTCAACGGAAACCGAGGCATCCGCCAAGGATGTCGCGAAGATTATCCGGCAGATCAAGGCGGAGAAAATCTCCGCTATGTTTCTGGAAAATGTCACCGACCCTCGTCTGATCGAGCAGATTTCACGGGAGACGGGCATCAAGATCGGTGGAAAACTCTATTCCGATGCACTTTCAGAACCAGATGGGCTTGCGGGGTCTTACATCGCGATGATGGAGAACAATATAAGAGAGATGAAAAAGGCGCTTTTGCCCTAGACCTTCACGGCAACGAGACACTATCTGTATCGTAGCCGCCCGAGTTTGTTTCTGGAGATGCAGATGTCCGATAAAATCCCTGTCACCGTGCTCACCGGCTATCTCGGCGCGGGCAAGACAACGCTGCTGAACCGCATTCTGACAGAGCCGCACGGCATGAAATTCGCTGTGATCGTCAATGAATTCGGCGAGGTCGGGATCGACAATGATCTCGTTGTCGGGGCGGATGAAGAAGTGTTCGAAATGAACAATGGCTGCATTTGCTGCACCGTCCGCGGCGATTTGATCCGGATCATCGAAGGATTGATGAAGCGGAAGGGCACGTTCGACGCGATTATCGTCGAAACGACAGGCCTTGCCGACCCTGCACCCGTGGCGCAGACATTTTTTGTTGATGAAGAGGTTTCGGCGCGGGCCCGACTTGATGCCGTCGTTACCGTGGTCGATGCCAAATGGCTGAGTGATCGCCTGAAAGACGCGCCCGAGGCCAAAAACCAGATCGCGTTTGCGGATGTGATCATTCTGAACAAGACCGACCTTGTGAGCGAGAGCGAACTCGCGACTGTGGAAGCGCAAATCCGCGCGATCAACGCTTATGCGACGTTGCACCGGACGACGCGCTCCGCTGTGCCTCTGGAAGCCGTGCTCGACCGGAATGCCTTCGATCTCGACCGGATTCTGGAAATCGAGCCGGAATTTCTGGAAGATATCCATCATCACCACAGCGATGATATCCAGTCGGTCGCGATTACAGTGCCGGACGATCTCGACCCCGATGCGTTCATGCCATGGCTAACGGAATTAACGCAGAAAGAGGGCGGAACGATCCTTCGCTGCAAGGGCATTCTCTCGTTCAAGGACGAGCCGAAGCGCTTCGTGTTTCAGGGTGTTCACATGCTGCTGGATGGAGATGTGCAAAGCGACTGGAAACCGGGCGAGAAACGCCAATCGAAAATGGTCTTTATCGGTCGCGGATTGAACCGTGCGGCGATTGAAGAGGCTGTCGAGGCCTGCCGCGCAGCATGAATACGACCGCCCCAGCCTCGCTCACCGAAAGCGTGACACCGATTGCCGCCGGCGCACATGTGCTGGCGGCGGCCTTTCCCGCCCATCAGGCGATGCTCGCGCTCGCCGACGGCACGGTGCTCCTTGTCGAGAAGAACCAACGCCTCCAACCGCATGGCGCGAACGGTATTCTGGTGGCCGCGAGCGACGCGCATGGTCTGATCACGGGCGGCGATGATGGCTGTGTGATGCGGGTCTCTGCCGATGGTTTGATCGACTCTGTCGCCACGAACCAAGGCGGGTGGATTGATGCGATTGCCGCGGGTGCGGGCGGTTCGCTTGCCTGGTCGACCGGCAAAAAAGTCAGCGTGCGGGATGGCAAGGGGCAGGTGAAAAATTGGACGGCACCGTCAACGCCTCAGGGCCTCGCCTTCATGCCGAAGGGATACCGCCTCGCGATCAGCCATTACAACGGCGCGAGCCTCTGGTTTCCGAACCTCAATTCAGCGCCGGAAGTTCTTGCGTGGAAAGGCTCGCATCTGGCGATTACCGCCTCACCGGACGGGCGCTTTGTTGTGACCTCCATGCAGGACAATATGTTGCATGGCTGGCGCTTGCCCGACGCGAGAGACATGCGGATGTCGGGCTATCCGTCCAAGACAAAATCCTTCTCATGGTCAAGTGACGGGCTCTGGCTTGCGACTTCGGGGGCGGATGCCGCCATTATCTGGCCGTTCAAGGATAAGGACGGGCCGATGGGCAAGGCACCGCGCGAATGCGGCGTGCGTCATTCCAAGGTCAGCCAGGTGGCTTTTCACCCCAAAGCGATGATTTTGGCGATTGGATACGAGGATAGCTGCATTCTGCTGTGCCGCCTGACGGACGGAGCCGAATTGCTCGTGCGTCACGCTGTGAAAGACGAGGGACGGATCAGCGCGCTTGCGTGGGATAACACCGGAAAGCGGCTCCTGTTCGGCACCGAAGAGGGTGCCGCGGGCCTGCTCACACTGCCTTGATCAGAAGAACAGATCGACGAGTAACACGATATCAACATCCGCATTATCTGCGCGGATGTCGAGCTTCATCAAATTCTTGAGATCTTTGCTCGATTCGACCACGTTTAACGGCCATTGAAAGGCTATTCGCACCTTCATAAGGCCAGAGATTTGGCACAATCGCAACGAATGCACTGATCCTTGCGAACAATGCAACTGCCTTAGAATTGCGCTCATCATCCATCAAGAAAGTAAGCGTGGCGGACGTATCGAGAACAAGATTCACCGAAGTCCCTCATCGCGATAGGATTTCCATTCATTCCAATCGAATTTGCCACGCGACATACCCTTCGCCATTTGTCGAAATTCTTCGATGAATTTTTTTGCTTCTTCAGGCGTGCGCTTCTTGCTGATTGACAAGTCAGCCACGAACCGCGCAACAGGCTTCCCGTGCCGCGTCACCACGACCTCCTCGCCTTGTTCCACAAGGTCGAGCAGCGTCCCGAATTTGTTCTTGGCCTCGAACGCGGAAAATTGGCGCATCACCATACCCCTGAATTAGACGAGCTTATGCCAGCCTAATTCAGGGGGGAGTATAAATTCAAGCCAAACAGTCCTTGAGCTCCGGATCAGCGAACCAGAACGTTCCGGAACTGCCATGGATCGGATGTATCAATATCCTCGGGGAACAGGCCCGGACGGTTATGCAACGGCGTCCAGTCGGTATAATGGCCTTCGACCGGCCCGAGATAGGGCCGCTGGACTTCGAGACACCGGCGGAAATCGAGATCGTCTGCCTCGACAATTCCTGCTTCAGGATTTTCAAGCGCCCATACCATGCCGGCAAGCACGGCGGAGGTGACCTGCATTCCCGTCGCGTTCTGATAGGGCGCGAGTTTCCGCGTCTCTTCAATCGAGAGGCGCGAGCCGAACCAATAGGCGTTTTTTGCGTGGCCATAGAGCAGAACGCCAAGCTCGTCGCGTCCGTCGACGATTTCCTTCTCGTCGAGGATTTTCCAGTCGGGCTGCCGCTCGCCTTCCTTGCCGAACATTTCATGCAAGGACAGCACGGCATCATCGCAGGGATGATAGGCATAATGGCAGGTGGGGCGATAAACCGCTTTGCCGTCCGACCCATGAACCGTAAAGTAATCGGCGATGGAAATCGACTCGTTATGGGTGACGAGAAAGCCGTAATGTGCCTCTGCCATTGGCGTCCATGTCCGGACGCGCGTATTGGCACCCGGCTGCATCAGATAGATCGCGGCCTGACAGCCCGTCTCATGCGTGCGGGCATTTGCAGGCACCCATGTTTCATGCGTGCCCCAGCCGAGTTCTGCCGGTTGCAGGCCTTCGGACACGAAACCCTCGACCGACCAGGTGTTGACGAACATATCGGCCGGCTTCGGGGTGTTTGCACGTTGCGTATCGCGTTCCGCGATATGAATGCCCTTCACGCCGAGACGATGCGCCAAGGCGGCCCATTCATCGCGCGAGGAAGGCTCGGCACCCTCCATTTTCAGATCACGCTTCAGATCGAGCAGGGCCTGCTTGACGAACCATGACACCATGCCCGGATTTGCACCGCAGCAGGAAACAGCCGTTGTGCCGCCCGGGTTTTTCCGGCGGGCTTCAAGTACCGTCTCGCGCAGCGCATAATTGGCGCGGTCGCCGGGGCCTTTTGTTTTATCGAAGTAAAAGCCGATCCATGGCTCGACCACCGTATCAATATAGAGCGCGCCGATTTCACGGCAGAGTTCCATGATTGCCAGCGATGACGTATCAACCGAGAGATTGACACAGAAGCCTTGACCACCGCCTGCTGTCAGCAACTGAGCCAACAAATCGCGGTAATTTTCACGCGTTACGCCCTGCTGGATAAAGCGAATACCGCGCTCGTCAAGCAGACCACGATCCTCGTCGGAAGGATCGATCACAACGAAACGCGAGCGGTCAAACTTAAAATGGCGTTCAATCAGGGGTAGTGTGCCGCGGCCGATCGAGCCGAAGCCGATCATGACAATGGGGCCACTGATTGTGGCGTGGATCGTGTGTTGGTTCAAGATTGGGTTTCCCTCCGGGTTTACAGGGCAGAACTGCCCGACGGGGCAGCACAAACAATTTTCGGGACACCACGTCAAGTTCGGCGGGTGGGGGATCCGTGACCGATTGACCGTTTTCCAACGCATAGAAGGTCCCGGCTTGCGCCGGAACCTTGATTTGGGCGATGAGCTTTCGCTCAGATCACATAGGACCGGAGCGGCGGAAATCCGTTGAACGCAACGGTTGCATAGGTGGTTGTGTAAGCGCCTGTTCCTTCGATCAGAACCCTGTCACCGATTTCGAGGCTTACGGGGAGAAGATAGGGCGTCTTTTCGTAGAGCACATCGGCGGAGTCACAGGTCGGCCCTGCCAGCACGCACGGTGCCATGGCGCTGCCATCGCGCGGCGTCCGGATCGGATAGCGGATGGCCTCCTCCATCGTTTCGGCAAGCCCGCCAAATTTGCCGATATCGAGATAGACCCAGCGCACATCGTCATCATCGGACTTCTTCGAGATCAGAACGACCTCCGCCTCGATGATACCGGCATCGCCGACAAGACCACGGCCCGGCTCGATAATGGTTTCCGGAAGCTGGTTGCCGAAATGCTTGACGAGCCCGCGAAGGATCGCCTCGCCATAGCTCTCGACGCCCGGAACTGGCTTGAGATAGCGGGCAGGAAAGCCGCCGCCCAGATTGACCATCGACAGGGTAAAGCCGCGCTCTTGGCAATCGCGGAAAATCGCCGAGGCCGAGGCCAAAGCCTGATCCCATGCTTCGACATTGCGCTGCTGCGAGCCGACATGGAACGAGACACCATAGGCTTCGAGGCAGAGGCGACGCGCGTGATCAAGAACATCGGTCGCCATTTCGGGCGCGCACCCGAATTTGCGCGAGAGCGGCCATTCGGCACCGGCACCATCGCAGAGTATCCGGCAGAATACCTGTGCGCCCGGGGCAGCGCGGGCAATCTTCTCTACTTCCGCCGTGCAATCGACCGCAAAGAGGCGAACGCCGCGCTCGAAGGCACGGGCGATGTCGCGTTCTTTCTTGATCGTGTTCCCGAAGGAAATACGATCAGGCTCAGCGCCGGCCGCCAATGCCATCTCGACTTCGGCCACAGAGGCCGTATCGAAGCAGGAGCCAAGCGAGGCCAAGAGGCTCAGAATGGCAGGATCAGGATTGGCCTTTACCGCATAAAAAACGCGTGTATCCGGCATTGACCGGGCAAAGGCGGTGTAATTATCGCGAACAACCTCGAGATCAACAACGACGCAGGGACCTTCCTCTCGTCGGTGGCGCAGAAATTCATGGATACGTGCGGTCATGGCACGACCTCCCCTTGCTTGAAGCCGATGGCTTCAGGTTCCAATGGTCGACAAAAACGCATTCCGACCCGTCGCTGTGGAGACGACGGACAGGCTGCGATCAGTCGCGTGTACTGCCGTGGATTGGAAGGGAGTTCCCCGCCGCACTGCTGGCAAGATGGACAAGCCTCTTCGGGTTCTCTGCCTTTGGAGGGCAGAGAGAGACCAAAAAAGCCCGCTCCGTCGTTGCTTCAAGTCGCGTCCCTCGGGGAGAACGAGGTGCGCCGGTTTCGCCTCCGGCTGCTGGTTGATTATCGGTTCCGTCCAGAAGAATGACGGTCCCGGGCGGCTGTCCGGCCTCTTGTCCGAATGCCCACCAACCAGCACACGACAACAGGCACGTGCGAAATTGGGCAGGTGTGGGAATAGGAGCATTACCCCCCTATTGCAAGCATTTTTTGTCATCAATTTTGTGACAAAACGGGGGCACAAAAATGTGGTTAAGATTTTGAAAGTTAATGGTAATTTTCGTATCAAACAAGCGAGGTTAACGCGACACGGCCTCAGGGGCTTCCGTGGATTGGAGATCTTTCGCCACCTGATCCGATGCCGAGCCTCCCATTCGGGCCGGAAAACCCTTCCGCACAATATCAATCCGGTAACCAAGCGCATCAAGGACTTTGGTTATGGTCGCAAAGCTGGGATTACCCTCGGCGGACAGGGCCTTCATCAACCCCATTCGGCTGATGCCCGTCTCGCGTGCAAGCTGACTCATCCCGCGGGCGCGGGCGAC
>JBJTDR010000044.1:0-4603 GCA_046092445.1 Hyphomicrobiales bacterium
AGTCCGGTGAAACACCTTTTGACATTGCAGGAGGGGGTGTCTGAGGCGCAGTTCCGGGAAATGACACAGGCAAGTGTCCAGCTTGTCGTGCCTGAGCCTTTGATATCCAAGTTCCCGGCCAGTATTCGTGCGGATATTCAGACACTTGAGAGCTTCATGGGCGACCTGCGGTTGCTGTCACCGCACCCCACATAGGCCCGAGCCCGCCAAGTCAGCCGAATGCCCTGTCTAGGCCAGCGAACCTATTTCAGCCTTACGCCAGCCTTACTTAGCGTAAGGCTGGCGCATCAGGATCGTAGCTAAGTCTTTGATTTTTTGCTCCAGCATCAGGGATAACAACTACAACCAATTGATTAACAGTGACTTGTTCTTTCATACCCACACCATCGCTTCAAATACCTGAGTTTTGGACGCGAGGGTGAATGAAATTTTGCAGGTGTGATTCGCCATTCTAACAAGTTTAGCACCGGTGGCCTAATCTGTTAGATGACCGGCTCAAATTTTGAAAATATGGCGATATTCACTTACCCCCACCCCGACACCCTGCTCCGTCACTCGGAGCAGGGCACTCAATCACAGGGCCAGGCAGCCATATTTGATGTTGAGGTAGTCATCGAGGCCGTATTTGGAGCCTTCGCGGCCCATGCCTGATTCTTTGACGCCGCCGAAGGGGGCGACTTCTGTGGTGATGAGGCCGGCATTGATGCCGACCTGGCCGTAATTCAGGCCCTCGAGCACGCGGAAGGTGCGGGCGAGGTCGCGGGTATAGGCGTAGGCGGCGAGGCCGAATTCGGTATCATTGGCCATGGCGATGGCCTGCGCCTCCGTCTCGAAGCGGAACATGGGGGCGAGCGGGCCGAAGGTTTCTTCGCGGGCGACAGCCATTGACGGGGTGATGCCTGTCATCAGCGTCGGCTCGAAGAAGGAGCCGCCAAGCGCGTGGCGTTTGCCGCCTACGACGATCTTGGCGCCTTTCGCGACTGCATCGGCGATATGTTCTTCAACCTTCTCGACGGCTTTGGTGTCGATCAGCGGGCCGTTTGTGGTGGCGGCTTCCATGCCGTTGCCGACTTTGAGCGCGGCGATGGCCTTGGAGAATTTCTCGGTGAATGCGTCATAAATGCCGGATTGGACGAGGAAGCGGTTGGCGCAAACGCATGTCTGGCCGGAATTGCGGAATTTCGACATGATCGCGCCTTCGACCGCAGCATCGAGATCGGCATCATCAAAGACAATAAAGGGGGCGTTGCCGCCGAGTTCCATGGAGAGACGCTTCATGGTGCCGCTGGCCTGTGCCATCAGCATTTTGCCGACGCCTGTCGAGCCGGTGAAGGTGATCTTCTTGACGAGCGGGTTGGTGGTCAGCTCGCCGCCAATTGCCGAGGCGGAACCGGTGACAACATTGACGACGCCATTCGGGATACCGGCCTCCTCCGCAAGCAAGCCCCAGGCGAGGGCTGAATAGGGCGTTTGCGTTGCGGGCTTGGCGACGACGGAGCATCCGGCGGCCAATGCCGCGCCGATCTTGCGCGCCAGCATGAGGGACGGAAAGTTCCACGGCGTGATGGCGGCGACGACGCCGACGGGCTCGCGCGTGACGAGAATGCGGCGGCCGGGCCATGGCGACGGGACGACATCGCCGTAGACGCGGCGGGCTTCTTCCGCGAACCAGAGGATATAATTGGCGCAGCTGCCGATTTCACCGCGGGCCTCGGCGAGGGCCTTGCCCTGTTCGGTTGTGAGCAGGATGGCGAGTTCTTCCTTGTGCTTCTCGATGAGACCGGCCAGCTTGCGCATTTTTTCGGCGCGCTCGGCGGCGGTGACGTTGCGCCAGACATGGAAGGCGCGTTCGGCAGCCTCGATGGCGCGGCGTGTTTCAGCGGTGCCGCTGTTTGGAACCGTGCCGATGACCGCGCCCGTGGCCGGGTTTGTGACGTCAATGCTTTGTCGCGAATCAGCTTCCACCCATGCGCCGTCGATGAGGTTGAGGTTGCGCTGGAACGCGAGCATTGCTGTCATGATAAGCTCCTGATTGTTGAAAGAGACGGATGTTTTATCGTGAAACCGGGAAAAGCTAAACCCTCTTTGACAGGTGAGGCGTATGGATTAGCGCTTGCCGAACGCGCCGGGACAAGGTTTGATTGCGGGTGATTATGACAAGGCCGCCGTGGCTTCACCCGAATATGAGACTGAGATGACTGTTCTTCCGACACTTCGTGACATCCAGACCGCAATCATGCAGGGAAAAACCAGCGCGGAGGCGGAAACTTCTGCGGCGCTCGGGCGCATCGAGACTTGGAACGGGCAGTTGAAAGCGTTTGTTTCTGTCGATCGGGAGCGGGCGCTCGCTGAAGCGCGGCACCTTGATCACCTCGCAAAGCTTGGTGTGCCGAAGGGACCGCTGCATGGCGTGCCGGTTGCGATCAAGGACATTATCCATGTTGCGGGATATCCGACGGGGGCAGGATCGCTGACGCGGCGGGGGGCAATGCCGGAATTGCGGGATGCCCTGATTGTCACGCGATTGCGGGCGGCAGGCGGGGTGATTATCGGCAAGGCGGCAACGGTTGAATATGCGTTCGGGGGATGGGGCTCGAACGAGACGATGGGAACGCCGCTCAATCCTTGGGATATGAAGAACCCGAGAGTGCCGGGCGGATCGTCGAACGGGTCGTCGGTGGCGGTGGCGGCAGGGCTTGTTCCGGGCGCGCTCGGTTCGGATACGGGCGGCTCGATACGGTTGCCCTCCTCGTTTTCGGGACTTGTGGGGTTGAAGACGACGGCGGGTTTGATCAAGACGATTGGTGTGCTGCCGCTCTCCGAGATGCTCGATACGCTGGGGCCTTTGACGCGGACAGTGGATGATGCGGCGGCTTTGTTTGCGGCGATGTGTGGCGGGCAGGTGCAGGATGTGTTGCGGGATGAAACGCCGGAACGTCTCGCGGCATGGTATCGCGGCAAGCGGATCGGGCTTGTGACGGATCTGGGTGTTGAATTGCATCGGGATACGGCGCGGGTTTATGCGGAAACGCGGGAACTATTGATCTCTCTCGGCGCGGTGATTGTTCCGATTTCGCTGGGGCAATCGCTTGCGGCCTATGCGGCACCGTGCGGTGCGTTTCTGGCGGTGGATTCGTATTTCCATTACGGGCATTTCGCGGAAGAAACGCCCTGCCGACTGGGGGAACCGGTGCGGCGGCGGATCATGTCGGCGCGCGATATTTCAGCGGCGATGCATCGCGGCAATCATGAGCGGCGGGAAGCGGAAAAGAAGGCGATTGCAGGCGTCTACGAGCAGGTGGATGCGATCTTGATACCGAGCACGGCGTTTCCGGCTCCCCTCATGGGGCAGCATCCCGAGCATGACAGCCCGGCTGTGTTCACGCGGTTTGCGAATTATCTCGACCTTGCGGCGATCTCGTTGCCGATGGGGCTTTCCGGCGAGGGATTGCCGGTGGGGATGCAATTGGTTGTGCCGGGCTTTCAGGAAGGCCGGGCCTTGCGCCTTGCCAAGGGACTTGAAAGCGCGCGTGGCGGTCCGATCCTCTGCCCGCTCACGTCGCAGATGGTGTGATCAGCCGTCGATTTGCTTGCGCCCTGCCCGCTTGACGAGCGTGACAGCTGCGGTGGCTAGCGCGATCTTGAGGGCTTCGGCTGGCAGGAAGGGGAGCAAGCCGCCGGCGATGGCCTTTTCAAAGCCGATCAAATTGCCAAGCCATGCGACGCCGAAGGCGAAGACCAGAACGGCACCGAGCAGGAAAATGGCGATCGTCGCGGGAAGTGATTTGGCGTAACCGCGGCTGAACAGGAAGCCGACAGCGGTGGCGGCGGCGAGGAAGCCAACGAGGTAACCGCCTGTCGGGCCAACCATGTAGAGAACGCCTGCGCCCGAGGTGAAGACCGGCAGGCCGAGCGCGCCCTCAACGAGATAGGTGATCAAGGTAGCGGCGGCGAGTGTCGGGCCGTAGGCGGCACCGATCAACAAGACGACCAGTGTCTGCATTGTCATGGGAACGGGCCAGAAGGGAACCTTCACATGGGCGGCAAGCGCCAGAACAGCGGTACCGGCCAGAACGAGAAGCGCTTTCGACAGGAAATCGCTGCGTTGGGAGGTACCGATGAGTGCTGAAAACGAGGAAGGCATGCTGTATCTCCTGATCAAATTCTGAAAGTACTTACTCTCTATGCCATAGCTTTGCCGCATTGTCGCCCCTGCTTCCACATGAAAAACAGGGGTCAGGGCATCTCGAATTCGGGCGGCGGGCTGCGGGCGATTACCCAATCGCGGAAGGCGAGCGGGCGTTGATCCATGGGGATGATGCCGTCCGGGGAGGAGGCGTAGGCACGGGCTGTCTCGACGAGGGAGGCGAGATCAGCTTCCGGCGAGATGTTACCGAGAAGATATATCCATTTGCCATGTCCAGTCAGGGAGAGCGTGACGGGACGCTCGCAGACGGCGAGGCATTCGACGGGTTTGACGGTACACCCCGAGCCAGTGAGCCGCGCGCGGAAGGCGGCGATGAAATGATCGGGGGCGTCAAGGCTCACCGGCCTGATCTGGCAACGCCTCGAGCGTTCCGCGCCATGACCGCGACTGCCAGCC
>JBJTDR010000045.1:0-26979 GCA_046092445.1 Hyphomicrobiales bacterium
GAGTGAGAGCGTTTATTGAGATTTCAACTCCCGCACTTTTCTGGAGGTGAGATAATCGTGAGGTTTGAGGTCCCGATTACGTTAAATCTGGGTGCGAGGGTTAATTGGGTTTGGAGGGCGTATTGAAGATTTGAAAGGCAGCTTGAATTTTTGTGGATACAAGATATGTATCAGCTGCCTTATGATCCTGCCAAACGGTTGCGTACGCTCAATGAACGCGGGTTTGACTTCGAAGACGCGAGGCTCGTTTTTGCAGGGCCACATTATCCTTGGCAAGACACTAGAGTGGATTGTGGCGAGACCCGAATGTTGTGTTTTGGATATTTGGAAGGAAGGTCGGTAATTGTTGGATATGTTGAGCGTAAGGGAACGCACCACATTTTTACAATGAAGAGAGCAGATGATCGCGAGAGAAAAATATTTGGACCATACGTTAGTCAAGAGTGATCTTGCTAAGGTTGACGCCCATGTGATTGCACCAGAAGAATATGAGGATTTGCCGGAGTGGACGGACGAGATGTTTGCCGAAGGCAGCGAATATATTGGCGGAAAACTTATTCGTCGCGGGAGGCCGCGGTCGCTTTCCCCAAAGGAGGCGATCAATATTCGCCTTTCTGCGGATGTTTTGGAGCGCTTTCGCGCAACGGGACAAGGCTGGCAGACGCGAATTGATGCGGCATTAAAACAATGGTTGGTTGAGCACGGTTGAGGCAGTGTCAAGAACAAAGCCAATCTTCTTTAGTCAGCATGCGCTCGACCAGTTGGACGAGCGAAAGATTGACAGAGAATGGGCAGTCCGAACACTTCACGAGCCGGGGTTTGCGCGTGAAGATCAGCGTAAGGGTGGAAATTGGCGCGCTTTTCGCGAAATTCCGGAGGCTGGCGGACGCTGGCTGAGGGTTGTATATTTGGAAAAAGATGAAGGTCAGAGGATTATTACGGTTTTTCTTGATCGCGGAGCAGAACGATGGCGATGAAATTCAAATATGACGCGGATGTCGATGTCGTCTATTTGCGTTTGACGGACAAAGATATTGTTGACTCTGAGGAGCTACAACCGGGAGTGATCGTTGATTTTGATGCAAATGGAAAAATCGTTGCGATTGAATTTTTGAATGCAACAGACCGCTTCACACCGGAAACAATCCGCGAAATCGGCGAAGCAGCATAATTTGAGATGATGAGCAGGGTAGGATATGCATTATGGGCAAGGTAACAGGGTTTCTCGAAATTGACCGGCGTGACCGGCGTTATGCGCCGGCTTCTGACCGGATCAGGCATTTCAAGGAATTTGTGATTCCTTTGTCGGAAGAGACGACGAAGGACCAGGCCGCGCGCTGCTTGAATTGCGGTATTCCGTATTGCCATAATGGCTGCCCGGTGAATAACCAGATCCCCGACTGGAACGACCTTGTTTATCATGGCGACTGGCAGGAAGCGTCGCGCAACCTGCATTCGACGAATAATTTCCCCGAATTCACCGGCCGTATTTGTCCGGCACCGTGCGAAGCCTCGTGCACATTGAACCTCAATGATGCGCCCGTCACGATCAAGAGCATCGAATGTGCGATTGTTGATCGCGCATGGCAGGAGGGCTGGATTGTTCCCGAGCCTGCGAAAACGATGACCGGCAAGCGGGTTGCGGTGATCGGTTCCGGTCCAGCCGGTCTTGCCTGTGCGCAGCAATTGGCGCGTGCGGGCCATGATGTTCATGTTTTCGAGAAGAACGCCAAGCCGGGCGGGTTGCTCCGCTATGGCATTCCGGATTTCAAGATGGAAAAGCATTTGATTGATCGCCGTGTCACGCAGATGGAAGGCGAAGGCGTTACCTTTCATTGCAATGTGCATATCGGGGTCGACAAGACGGTTCAGGATCTGGTGGCGACGTTTGATGCCGTTGTTCTGGCGGGAGGCTCGGAAAAGCCGCGCGATTTGCCGGTGCCGGGACGGGAGCTCGCGGGCGTTCATTTCGCCATGGATTTCCTGCCGCAACAGAACCGCCGCGTATCGTATGAGCCGGTGAAATCGAACAAGCCGATTCTGGCCAATGGCAAGCATGTTGTCGTGATTGGCGGCGGAGATACGGGTTCGGACTGTATCGGAACGTCGATCCGTCAGGGGGCCTTGTCGGTGACGCAGATCGAAATCATGCCCCAGCCGCCGGAGAAGGAAAACAAGCTCCTGACCTGGCCGAACTGGCCGATGAAAATGCGGACATCCTCCAGTCAGGAAGAAGGTGCCGAGCGCGACTTTGCGGTCAATACGATATCTCTCGAGGGCGAGGATGGCGCGGTAAAGATGCTGAACTGCATCCGTGTGGATGGCCAGTTCAAGCCGATTCCCGGCACCGAATTTCAATTGAAAGCGGATCTCGTGCTTCTGGCCATGGGTTTCGTGGCACCTGTCGCGGAAGGGATGTTGTCCGAGCTTGGTGCGAAGCTGGATGCACGCGGCAATGTTGCTGCCGATACGAAGACCTACAGGACGACGGTGGACAAGGTGTTTGCGTGTGGCGATATGCGGCGCGGACAATCGCTCGTGGTGTGGGCAATCCGCGAGGGGCGGCAAGCGGCGCACAGCGTTGACAAGGAGCTGATGGGAACGACGGTACTGCCGCGCTAGGAGTTAGCCCCTGGCGCGGGCAATGTCGATCTGGGCTTTGGCTCCATTGCGCAAGGCGCCGAAATCGGTCCCGATCGCCATGAGGTCATAGCCCTGTTTTGCCAGGTCGCGCGAAGCCTCGGGGCTCGGGGCGAAGCAGCAGGCGGATTTACCATGTGCGCGACAACGCTGAACAACATGGGACAGCGCATCGGCCACATCCTTGCGTGCCGGATTGACATTATCGCCGTTCGACAATGCGATTGAAAGATCCGACGGGCCGACGAACACGGCATCAATTCCGGGCGTCGCGAGAATATCATCAAGGGCAGCAAGTGCCTCGCGGGTCTCCACCATGGCAATCGAAACGGTCGTCGAATTGGCGAGGCTGAGATAATGGGACAGGCTTTGTCCGTTCATGGCGACGACAATTGTCGGTCCCCAGCTCCGCTCGCCGACTGGCGGAAACTTCATGAAGGAAGCGAAGGCGCGTGCGTCAGCCGCCGAGTTGATCATCGGGGCGATGACGGCGGAGGCACCGAGATCGAGAACACGGGAGGCAATGGCAAATTGGCCGACAGGAATTCTGACGATGGCAGGCTTGCCGGCCAAAGCAACCTGAGCGATGCCATTTGTGATGGACGCAATATCATTGGCGCCATGTTGCATATCGAGGGTGACGGCGTCGAAATCTTCGCGGGCGAGCATGCCGGCGACCATGGGGTCTGGCATTCCAACCCATGCGGTTAAAAGTCCCGCACCGCCGCCCATCCGTTTCGACAGCGATTGCATGGCATCCAGCGTGGTCATCAGTTTACTCCCGGAAGACGAAACCGGGATCAACCCGACACAGGGAGACTAAGCCGAACCGGGCGGGGCGGCAAGACCGTTTCCCGCCCGCTCTGCTCAATGACGCTATTTTCCCGATGCGATCTGAGACTTTGCCTCGGCAAGCAAGGCATCCATCTTTTGGCGGATTTCCGCATCTGATAGATGCACCGATCCCGCTTTGAAGTCAGCCGAGACTTTGCGCAGCACGTCATCATCGCCGCGCTCGGCGAGATCGGCAGCGACCACCGACATGGCATATTGTGCGATATCGTCGCCATGTTTATTCAGTTTCTCGCCAGCCCAGAGACCAAGCAGGTGATTTCTGCGTGCAAAGACCCTGAACTGAATGTCCTGATCGTGGATGAATTTCGATTCGAAAGCCTTTTCGCGGTCATTGAATGTTGTCATTATTTCCTCGTCATTGTGCCTCAAGCTCGCCCGACTTTGCATGACATAATCATTGGACGACACATTTTCCAGATAAGAAAATATCTCCGGGGCGAAGAGATCATGTTTTGCGAGCATGGCGCGATTATGGCGAACTCGCGCTCATTGTGCTCCGCGGTATGATCGGATAGAATGATTCTGTCGGTGGATGATGTTTTGGCGTTCCAGAGGCATCAAACAACGGCGCTCAGGCGACGGTAAGGGTCTCCCGGAGGCGTTTGTCCGTTCATGGATTTTCTCAAACCACGGTATATGTCGATGAATCGCCGCCGTCGGATTTATGAGGGCAAGGCGAAGATCCTTTACGAGGGTCCTGAGCCCGGCACGCTCGTGCAACATTTCAAGGATGATGCGACTGCGTTCAATGCCAAGAAACACGCCGTGCTTGATGGCAAGGGCGTGCTCAACAATCGCATCTCTGAATATATTTTTCTGCAGTTGAACGCGATTGGCGTACCGACGCATTTTATTCGACGGCTGAATATGCGGGAACAATTGATCCGCGAAGTCGAGATTATTCCGCTTGAGGTTGTGGTGCGCAATGTTGCTGCGGGGTCGCTCGCGACCCGTCTCGGGCTGGAAGAAGGCACGCCGCTGCCGCGCTCGATCATCGAGTTCTATTACAAAAACGACAAGCTGAATGATCCGATGGTTTCGGAAGAACACATCACGGCCTTTGGCTGGGCAACGCCGCCAGAGCTCGACGAAATTATGGGCCTTGCGATCCGGGTCAATGATTTCCTGTCCGGGCTGTTTCTGGGCGCGGGGATCAAGCTGGTTGATTTCAAGATCGAGTGTGGACGTCTGTGGGAAGGCGATCTCATGCGGATCGTGCTGGCCGACGAGATTTCACCGGATTCGTGCCGTTTGTGGGATGTGAAATCGAACGAGAAGCTGGACAAGGATTTGTTCCGCCGCGATCTTGGCAATCTTGTCGAAGCCTATGCCGAAGTGGCGCGTCGTCTCGGAATAATGGCCGAGGGCGAGCCGGTGACCGGCGGCGGACCGAAGCTGGTGCAGTGATGCTGATCTTATGTTGCGCTGCACAATATTCTGAAAAGCCTGCTTTCGAGCGGGTTTTTTTATTTACTTGTTTCAAGATTTCTTGGCGACATAAGGCTTAAACCGAAGCTTAAACCCGTCTCTCCACCATCATCTTCTTGATCTCGGCAATCGCGCGTGCCGGGTTCAACCCCTTCGGACAGGTGTTGGCGCAGTTCATGATCGTGTGGCAGCGGTAGAGACGGAACGGGTCTTCGAGATTGTCGAGGCGGTCTCCGGTGGCTTCGTCGCGGCTATCGATCAGCCAGCGATAGGCTTGCAGCAAGACGGCGGGGCCGAGATAGCGGTCGCCATTCCACCAATAGCTCGGGCAGGAGGTGGAGCAGCAGGCGCAGAGAATGCACTCGTAAAGTCCGTCGAGTTTTTCGCGGTCTTCATGCGATTGCTTCCATTCCTTCTCGGGCGCGGGCGTCGAGGTGTGGAGCCATGGCTCGATGGAGGCGTGCTGCGAATAGAAATGCGTGAGATCCGGCACGAGATCCTTGATGACCGGCATATGCGGCAGCGGGTAGATGCGGATCGGATGGGTGATCTCGTCCATGCCCTTGGTGCAGGCGAGAGTGTTAGCGCCGTCAATATTCATCGCGCAGGAACCGCAAATCCCCTCGCGGCAGGAACGGCGGAAGGTGAGCGTCGGGTCGATCTTTGCCTTGATCCAGATGATGCCGTCGAGCACCATCGGACCGCAATCATCGCGGTCGACATAATAGGTATCGAGGCGCGGATTGCTTATCCCATCGGGATCATATCGATAGATGCGGAATTCCGTCAGATGGACGGCATTGGCGGGCTTCTGCCAAATCTTGCCGTCAACAACGCGGGAGTTTTTCGGGAGGGTGAGTTCAACCATGGCGTTTTTTTCCTTTGCTCACCACTTTAAATGCTCTGCCTTAAAGGCAGCATTTTGAGACGATTTTTATGCTGATCAATTGTGACCAACGCTCCCTTCACCAAGGCATCGGCGCTCTTGGCGAGCGCATTCAACACCAGCGGCAACATGGTTGCGGGGTTATTGCGACCATCCCTTAGCTGTATCACGCTTGGCAACGCCCCTTTCGTGATGGCGAGGATTTCACCAAAATCAAGATCGCTCGTCATCACTACATGGTCATGATCCCTTGCACAATCCATGATGGTTGCGTCCGAAGCGCCAGGCGCACCAATGTTTGACCAATGAACAGTTTCGTGGCCATGGGCAGTCAGTAATTCAACCCATTTGGGTGAAATATTCATGTCCAAGACAATCCTCATGCTGCGGGCGACAAATCAATTTCTTGGCCGGATGCCATATAGGCTGCATAGCGAAGCGCCTGTGTTATGTCCTCGCGTTCCAGATAGGGAAATTCTTGCAGGAGATCATCGATCGTTGCCCCCTCCGCAATCTGACCGACGATCATGGCAACCGTCACGCGCATGTTTCTGATGCAAGGCTTGCCAGCCATTACCGCAGGGTCGCGTTTAATTCGAGACATATCACCCATTGTGATCTCCTCGTTCCAAACTGATATGATACCCACCAACCAATGATTAATTCCTCAATACACGCGCGCTTTCGGGGCAATATATTCGATGTCATTCGACATTGTGTAGGTATGGACGGGGCGGTAGTCGATTACTGATTCCTGACGGGCTTCATCGATCCAGGCGAGTGTGTGTTTCATCCATGTTTTGTCGTCGCGGGTCGGGAAGTCCTCACGGGCGTGTGCACCGCGGCTTTCCTGCCGGTTTTCTGCCGAGTCCATGGTGACGACGGCTTGTGCGATCAGATTGTCGAATTCGAGCGTTTCGATCAGGTCCGAATTCCAGATCAGCGAACGATCCGTGACGCCGATATCGGCTTCGCCCTTCCAGATCGAATGGATCAAGCGTTTGCCTTCTTCCAAAATATCGCCCGTGCGGAAGACGGCGCAATTGTTCTGCATCGTCTTTTGCATATCAAGACGCAGCTCGGCAGTACGCGTGCCGCCATTTGCGTGGCGGAAGCGATCAAGGCGTGACAACGCGTAGTCGGCGGAATCTTTCGCCAATTCGGCTTGCTTTTCACCCGGTGTGACGATTTCGGCGGTCCGTTGCGCGGCAGCTCGCCCGAAGACGACGAGATCGATGAGTGAATTCGACCCGAGGCGGTTGGCACCATGAACCGACACGCAGGCCGCCTCGCCAATGGCCATCAAGCCGGGGACGATTGTGTCGGCATTACCGTTCTTCTTGGTGAGCACTTCGCCGTGATAATTGGTCGGGATACCGCCCATATTGTAATGGACCGTCGGCAGAACCGGGATCGGCTCCTTGGTGACATCGACGCCTGCGAAAATACGCGCGCTTTCAGAGATGCCGGGAAGTCTCTCATGCAGGATTTTCGGATCGAGATGTTCGAGGTGCAAATGGATGTGATCGTTGAGTTTGCCGACGCCACGACCTTCCCGAATTTCCATCGTCATGGCCCGGGATACGACGTCGCGAGAGGCGAGATCCTTGGCTGACGGGGCGTATCGTTCCATGAAACGCTCGCCTTCGGAATTGGTGAGGTAGCCACCTTCGCCGCGTGAACCCTCGGTGATCAGGCACCCTGCGCCGTATATTCCCGTGGGGTGGAACTGGACAAATTCCATGTCCTGAAGCGGCAGGCCCGCGCGGAGTACCATCGCATTGCCGTCACCCGTGCAGGTATGCGCGGAGGTCGCCGAAAAATAGGCGCGACCATATCCGCCCGTGGCAAGAATGACTTCGGCAGAACGGAACCGGTGGATGGTACCGTCGTCCATTTTCAGCGCCATAATGCCGACGCAACGGCCTTCCGCGCTCATGATCAGGTCAAGGGCAAAATATTCGATGAAGAATTCGGTTTTTGCGCGGAGAGCCTGGCCATAAAGCGTGTGCAGGATCGCGTGGCCGGTGCGGTCAGCGGCGGCGCAGGTGCGTTGGGCCGTGCCCTTACCGTAATCGGTTGTCATGCCGCCGAAGGGGCGTTGATAGATTTTGCCTTCCTCAGTGCGGGAGAAGGGTACGCCCCAATGCTCGAGTTCGTAGACGGCGGCAGGCGCATTGCGGCAGAGATATTCGATGGCATCTTGATCGCCGAGCCAGTCCGATCCCTTGACGGTGTCGTACATGTGCCAGCGCCAGTCATCCTGACCCATATTGCCGAGTGCCGCCGAAATGCCACCCTGCGCCGCTACCGTGTGCGACCGCGTGGGAAATACTTTCGAGATGCAGGCCGTGCGCAATCCGGCTTGGGCGCAGCCGACAGTGGCGCGCAAACCCGCGCCACCCGCGCCGACGACAACGACATCAAACGTGTGGTCGGTAATCGGGTAGGAGGCGCCGTTCAATGCAGGGGCTGCAGTGGCCATTTTATGCTCCGAAGCTCAGTTTTAGAACCGCGAATGCGGATGCTGCGCCAATCGCTATGGCGAAAAAAGTGTTGAAAGCGAGAGCAACGATTTTTGTGCCTTCGCTGTGAACGTAATCCTCGATGATAACCTGCATCCCGATCCTCATGTGGATCACTCCCGATACGATGAAGAGCAACATCGGGATTGCGACAAAAGGATGCGCCAGAAAAGCGCGCGCACTTGCCGGATCCTTGCCGAGCAGCATCAGGAGCACGAGAATGAAGCCGAGTGCCAGCGGTACATTTGCGATGGCGGTCAGGCGTTGCCGCCAGAAGTGCTCGGTGCCGGATCTTGCCGAGCCGAGGCCGCGAACCCGCTTGAGAGGTGTTTCCATTGGTGCATTCAGGGGCATTCCAGTATCCTTTAGCGAATAGCGTAACCGATGATCCAGATCGCGATGGTCAGGACGAGCGAGCCAATCAGCGTTGCCCAAGCGAGAATGTAGCGCTCCGGTCCAAGCCCCGCGCCCGTATCCCAGATGAAATGGCGGATGCCGCCCAGCATATGGTGCAGCAAGGCCCATGTGTAGCCGAGCAGGATCAGGCGACCCGGAATACTCCCGATAAATCCTTGAACCGCAGCGAATTGAGTGTCTCCGAGTGCGGCGCTGATCAGCCAGACGGCGAGCAGGAGTGTACCGGCGTAAAGGGCCAACCCTGTCAAGCGATGAATGATCGACATCATCATCGTGATCGTCGGGCGATAGATCGCCAGATGCGGCGACAAAGGGCGTGTAGCGTGCTTTTTCAGAGTGGCCATCGCCTGCTCTTTCGGTGAAGTGGACAAGGGGTGCCCGCCAATTCCGGGATGGGTTTCTGTTTACTCAATAACAGTCTCTTCGGCAATGCAGCATTATACGAGACATAGGTCTTAGGAGGGAATCTTGAGGGTCAATCATCACTTCCGGGTCCGGTTCTCAGAGATTTGATTGTCGAGCGCCGGATTTTTGTATCAATTCTGCGCTTTTTTGATGCCAAAGTCGGGCGTGTTGGACGCCGGATCTCGGGGCGGACGGAAGCTTCGCGGATCATCTCGAACAGGCGTTCGCGGGCATCTTCGCGGTTGCGTTCCTGTGTGCGGAAGCGTTGGGCGAAAATGATGATGACGCCATCCAGCGTCAGTCGGCGACCGGCGAGCGGGATCATCCGCTCCTTGACGTCTTCCGGAATGGAAAGGGAATTGCGGAGATTGAAACGAAGCTCGACGGCGGTCGACAGCTTGTTGACATTCTGCCCGCCTGGCCCCGAGGCGCGGACGAATGTTTCTTCAAGCTCGTTTTCATCGATTTGAACGCGATTACTGATCCGGATCATACGAACATTATAGCGGATTTGAGTAAAGAAATCACTGCAACCGCAAGATCGCGCTTTGAATGAGATCAGATAATGCGATGCCATCGCCTTCAATCAGAATTCTTTTGAGGCGGGACGTGTGACCGCTCTGAATGCTGAGACTTGAGACCGGTACGCTGAGTGCCGTAGCCAATAATTTCAGAAGCGCTTTGTTTGCAGCGCCGTCCTCGGGCACGGACCGGACGCGGGCTTTGAGAACGACCGTTCCGTCTGACAGCGTTTCGAGCCCATCCAGTGCATCCCGTCCCCCTTTCGGGGTAAGGCGGATTGTGACGAGGAGGCCTTGGGACGATATCGTCCAAGGAGATGCCAAGGTCAGAAGACGTTCGGGTAGATGTACATTGTGATGATCTTCTCGACGAGAAGGATCAACAGAATCAGGATAATCGGAGAAATATCCAAAGTGCCGAGATTTGGCAGATAACGCCGGATCGCCCGAAAGGCGGGTTCCGTGATCTGGTAGATGCCGTTGGCAATCGAGCGGACGACATCATTGCGCATATTGATGACGTTGAAAGCGATGAGCCAGCTTAAAACTGCAGATGCGATGACCACCCATGTGTAGAGGTTGAGGGCAATCAGAACAATATCGAGAATTGCACGCATGGGTCAGCTTCTCCGAACGGGATCAATCTTTCGCGCGCTCGACATAGGATCCGTCTTCAGTCTGTATCACAACGCGGGTTCCGGCGGCAATGTGAGGGGGAACCATCGTCCGTGCGCCGTTCGAGAGCTTTGCGGGCTTGTAGGATGACGAAGCAGTCTGGCCTTTCACGGTAGGTTCGGTCTCGATAATTTCGAGGGTAACCCGCGCGGGCAATTGAATGGCAACGCAGCGTCCGTCGAACATGGAGAGAACGCAGGTCATGTTTTCCTGCAGATAGACGGACATATCACCCAGAATATCTCTTGGAACTGAAATCTGCTCATAGGTCTCGTTGTTCATGAAGTTGAAGCCGTCAGTATCCTCATAAAGATAGTTGAAGTCGCGGTCTTCCACGAATGCCCGTTCGACCTGCTCCGTTGTGCGATAGCGCTCGGCTACCTTGACCCCGTCGCTGATCCGCCGCATGGCGAGCTGGGTAACAGGCGTTCCCTTGCCGGGATGAATATTTTCGGCGCTGAGAATGACATAGAGCTGGTTGTCTTTCTCGACGATATTGCCTTTACGAAGCGAACTGGCGATGACTTGCACGGAGTATTCCTTGAGACAGTTTGAAAAACGGCTTAGCCGTTACTGCAAGCGCTTTTCTCACATAACGCGGCGGGACGCTAGACCCTCATGAACACGCAATCTCCTTGGTGGGAAAAATCCGCACATTCCGATCGCCGTCCGATCCTGATTGCACGCGGGCGGATCAAGGCGGCGTTCCGGCGCTGGTTCGAGGATCGGGAGTTTGTCGAGGTCGAGGCAGGACAGGTTCAGATTTCGCCGGGAAACGAGACCCATCTGCATGGGCTGCGCTTAACCGTGCACGGCAATGATGCGGTTGAGCGACCCTATTATCTGCATACATCGCCGGAATTCGCCTGCAAGAAGCTGCTTGCTGCGGGCGAGACTCGTATTTTCGATTTTGCGCGCGTTTTCCGGGATCGCGAGCGGGGGCCGTTGCACGCGGCCGAATTCACGATGCTTGAATGGTATCGGACGCGCGAGTCCTACGAGCACTTGATGGGTGATTGCGCCGAACTGTTGCAGCTAGCAGCCCACGCAGCGAATGTGCGTGAATTGTCCTATCGCGGGGTGACGGCGGACCCCTTCGCCGATCTCGAACGGTTGACACTGGCCGAAGCGTTTGATCGTTTTGCCGGTGTTGATTTGTTGTCGACAACGCCGGACGGCGTTCCGGACGCGGGGCTGATGCGGGAACAAATCCGCAAAGCGGGAATTCAGACGGCGTCGGACGATACTTGGGGCGATATGTTCAGCCGGGTGATGGTGGAACGTGTTGACCCTAATTTGGGTATCGGGCGGCCAACGATTCTCTGTGAATATCCGGTATGCGAGGCTGCGCTTGCGCGGCCCAAGGCGTCCGATCCGCGTGTTGCGGAACGGTTCGAACTGTTTGCCTGCGGAGTTGAATTGGCGAATGCGTTCGGAGAATTGACAGACCCCGCCGAGCAGCGCCGCCGGTTTATCGCTGATATGGATGAAAAGGAGCGGATTTACGGAGAGCGTTATCCGCTTGACGAGGATTTTCTGGCGGCTCTTGCCTCGATGCCGGAAGCGAGCGGCATTGCACTCGGGTTTGACCGGCTTGTCATGTTGGCGACGGCGGCCCCCCATATTGATGACGTGATGTGGACACCGATGCGGTGACCGGGATCAACTGAAGCGGAGCGTTGCCAATCCGCATGCGACGAAAGCCGCCGCGATATATCGTGCGCGGCCAAATTTTTCGCCGAGAAACAATGCGCCAAAGACCGTTGCGAAGAAGACCGATGATTCGCGGGCCGCTGCAACGAGCCCGATGGGCGCTTGGGTCATGGCCCAGATGGCGATGCCGTAGGAGGCAAAGGCGGCACTGCCCCCGAGCAGGCCGATCTTCCAGCCTTTGAGCAGCTCGGTCACGAGCGAACGGCCCCGAACGAAAATGGCGACGGGGACAAACAGCACTGCGTCCCCGAACTCAAGCCAGACATTATAGCTGAACGAATTTCCCGAGAGACGCCCGCCATGGCCGTCAACGAGCGTGTAAAGAGCGATAACACCCGCATTGACGAGCGCAATGATCAGGGTGGTGCGATCAAGGCCGCCTTTCCGAATGCCGTCCGTTGCAAGCCATAAAATGCCGAAGCTGAGCGAAACGGCCCCGGCCAGCGCGATACCGGTCGGCAGTTCAGCCAAAAAAATGGCAGCCATAAACGTTGTGAGCAGAGGTGCCGAGCCGCGAGTGACCGGATAGGCCACAGAAAGATCCGCATTGCGGTATAAAAGTCCGATCAATGTGAAATAGGCTGCATGGATGACAATCGAACAGCCGAGATAGGGCAGGCTTTCAGCGGCCGGAAAAGGAACGAAGGGCAAAAAGGAAAGTGCAACCACGCCTCCGCCCATCGCAATCAAGGATGTGACGGTCAGCTTGTCATTGCCGGCTTTGACCAGCGTGTTCCACCCCGCATGAAGGATTGCGGCGAAGAGAACGGCCAGGAGAACATGGGTTGCCATACGCGTTTACCGAATCGCTTCGACTGAGAGCGGAATATCCCGAAAGCCTGTGTGAGGCAGGTGCAATTTCGCTTTATGACATTTATGTGACGGATTCGAAAAGGGTATTCCGGATCGGACTTGCGAAATGGCGCTGTTTTGCCTAAACAAGGCGCGTGCCCCAGTGGTGAAATGGTAGACACGTTCGACTCAAAATCGAAAGCGAAAGCGTGGGGGTTCGAGTCCCTCCTGGGGCACCAGTTCACACCATCTCCATAGTAGTATCGCTGCGCGTCACTGGCCTCCCAGCAGAGCCTTTGCGCCGGCAAAATAGAGCGGAATTCCCAACGTCACGTTGAACGGGAAGGTGATTGCGAGCGAGAGCGGGATGTAGATTGCCGCTTTTGCCTCCGGCAGCGCGAGGCGCATGGCCGCGGGGACTGCGATATAGGACGCACTCGCGCAGAGGACGGTGAAGAGGGTTCCTGTGCCCACGTCCAGCCCGATCACCCAGCTTGCGCCGACACCGATACACGCGCCGATAAGCGGCATATAGATTCCGAACAGGGCCAAAGGTATTGTGAAATTGCGCAGATGGTGGACGTTTTTGGCAACCACAAGCCCCATATCCAGCAGAAACAAGCATAGAATTCCCTGAAACGGCGTATTGATGAACCCTTCGATTTTCTGCATGCCTGCCGGACCTGTAATCCAGCCGATCAAGAAAGCACCTGACATCAACAAAATCGCACCATTGGTGAAAATCTCGCGTGTCAGCTTTTGCTCTTCCTGTGTGTGCGAGCTTGTTTCAGGCGCCGTGCGATGCGCGATAAAAAGTCCGGATAGAATGGCGGGTGCTTCCATAAGGGCGACGATTGCAACAATATATCCGGCGTAAACAGTGCTGTTGGTGCTGAGAAATGCGGCGGCGGTCGCAAAAGTGACAATGCTGATTGAACCATAATGCGCGGCAACGGCCGCTGCTGTGGGATTGTCGATCCTCGTCGTCAGCTTGAGCAGTCCGTAACCCAAAAAGGGCTGCAAGAAGCCAAATATCAGTCCGGCAACGATTGCTAAAAGTATTTCGCCATTAAACGATGCGGTATTGGCGATCGCTACGCCGCCCTTAAAGCCAATGGCCATCATCAGATAGAGTGAAAGATAGCGGGAAATACTGTCCGGTACTTCCAAATCCGATTTCAGCAGGCCTGCAATCAGGCCGAGAGCGAAAAACAGGATTGCAGGCGAAAGAAGGTTTTGAAAAATCAGGGAGATGAAATCCATATCCGACCCGTCCTGTTCATTTTGATCCGCTCTTTAGCCTTAAATCCGTGTAATGCAAACCGACTGTTTCACGTTTGTCGGGAAAGGATGCCCGCGCGATGTGTTTCCGCCTACTCGGATGATGATGGCGCCCTGCCTCCGGTACCGACAGTGTGCGTGCTGCTCGGCGAACACCAGACGGGCTCGATTCGCGTCGTCCGCGGAGCGAGGTGGCGGGGACATAAGGTTCAGCCATCGGTCGGCTTGCCGAAACAAATTGCCCTATCGCAGGAACCGGGAAACAAGTTTATGATGGACACGGAACGAGGTCGGACCGAAATTCCGCGCGGTCGACAGACGGAATCCGTCGATATATCGGGGATGAATGATGAATGAGATTGTTGACTATCTTGCGCCAATTGCGGTTGCCGCCGTCGCCGTTGTTCTGTTGCTCGGGTTGATCAACATGATGCGGGGTGATAATCCGAACCGATCGCAGACCTTGATGCGGTGGCGTGTCTTGTTGCAGTTTGCTGCAATTGTCATTGTCATGGGTGTCATATGGCTCAAGAGTACTTAGCCAAATTTCGAAAATTCCACGACAGGAGAGTGCTTGAGTGGTATGTTTCCGGATGAAATCGAAGGAAAAGGTAAGATCATGTTGAAGCGGTGTGTTTCGTCCGTCCTGTTTGCCGGATCGGTTCTGGTGTCGAGTTTTGCTTTTTCATCGCTGAACGCTCACGCGGCGGATCAGAAAAATCCGTCGAAGCCCGTGATTTCGGAAGTGCGGTTGGGGCTTTCCGCCCATGGTATCGGGAGCCGCGAAGAGGGGCTTACAAATGTGTCGGGCGCCCTGCTTTTCCAGAAAGTATCCCTCGGCGCTGCGCCTGAGAGCTTTTTGTCGCCTCGACCACATATCGGGTTCAGTGCGAGCCGCAAGACAAGCGCGGCCTATGCCGGATTTACCTGGACCTATGACTTCGCCGCGCCGGTTTTCATCGAGTTGGAATTCGGCGGGGCGCTGAATAATGGCACAGCTCGCGGCTCTGTGGCAAAGGGAACCAATGCGATGGGATGCCCCCTGACCTTTCGTGAAGGGATGAACATCGGTTACAGGATCACCCCGTCAGTCAGTGTCATGCTGACGGGCGAGCACATGTCAAATGCCAATCTTTGTACCGGGAATACGGGGCTGACGAATGTCGGCCTCAGAATAGGCTATCAATTCTGATCCGTTCGTGATCATGTTGCGCATTTATTGCCGGAAATAGAAGAGCATGGTCGTCCTGAACAGAATCTATACCCGAACCGGCGATGACGGAACCACCTCTCTGGGTAATGGTGCCCGCCGTCCGAAATCTGATCTGCGGGTCTCGGCCTACGGAACAGTCGACGAGGCCAATGCCGCGATCGGTTTGGCCCGGTTGCACACGATTACGGACGATCCGATTGTGGATGCAATGCTTGCGCGTATTCAGAATGATCTTTTCGATCTTGGTGCCGATCTCTGCACACCGGATAATAGCGAAAAACGTGAATGGGAGCAGTTGCGGATCCTTTCGTCGCAGGTCGGGCGGATCGAGGCAGAAATTGATCAACTGAACTCAGAGTTGAAGCCTCTCAGGTCGTTTGTTCTTCCGGGGGGCACTCCGTCCGCGGCGGCTTTGCATTTAGCCAGAACGGTGATTAGACGTGCCGAGCGGCTCATGGTTGAGCTTGCCAGCCAGCCTGACGAGCCAGTCAGCGATTGCGCACTGCAATATGCGAACAGGGTATCTGATTTCCTCTTCGTTGCATCGCGTTATGTGAACCGCAAGGGAGAAGGTGATGTTTTGTGGGTTCCCGGATTAACCCGCTGAGCATGTCCCAATCACGATATGTAGTGTCGGACTTTGTCTGACGCAGGTTTTTTGAATAATTGACAACACAAAATGGAGTTGTTTAGGGTTTGTCGCGTTTTCGTTCTGGTTCAAAGGTTTTTTGAGTGTGTGGAACGGCTGAATATCTTTAAGGCGGTCCGGCCATCCCGGGCAATTCAAGGTGAAAATAATGAAGATTCTGGTGCCGGTTAAACGTGTCGTTGATTATAATGTGAAGATTCGAGTGAAATCGGACGGTTCGGGCGTCGATCTCGCCAATGTCAAGATGTCGATGAATCCGTTCGACGAAATCGGCGTCGAAGAAGCGTTGCGCCTCAAGGAGGCAGGCAAGGCTGACGAGGTCGTCATTGTGTCCATTGGTCCTGCTGCAGCGGCGGAAACGATTCGTACCGGTCTTGCAATGGGTGCGGATCGCGGGATTCTTGTCAAATGCGATACGCTTGTCGAACCGCTTGCGGTGGCCAAGATCCTTAAAGGTATTGTCGAAGCCGAAGGGCCGGGTCTTGTTATCCTTGGCAAGCAGGCGATTGATGACGATTCAAACGCCACAGGCCAGATGCTGGCAGCTTTGCTTGGCTGGTCACAGGGCACATTCGCCTCGAAGATCGAGATTGGTGCAGCAAGTGCCGAAGTCACCCGTGAAGTCGATGGTGGATTGCAAACGGTGACGCTCAAACTGCCTGCGATTGTGACAACTGATCTACGCCTGAACGAACCGCGATATGCGTCATTGCCGAATATCATGAAGGCCAAGAAGAAGCCGATCGATGAGAAGACGCCTGAGGATTATGGCGTCGATGTTGCGCCGCGTCTCAAGGTGGTGACCACGACCGAGCCTGCCGGCCGCAAAGCGGGCGTCAAGGTAGGCTCGGTTGCCGAGCTGGTTTCAAAGCTTAAAACCGAAGCAGGAGTATTCTGATGGCTACGCTTCTTCTGGCCGATCACGACTCGGTTTCTCTCAAAGAGACCACAGCCAAGGCTCTGACAGCTGCTCTTGCACTCGGTCATCCCGTTCATGTGCTGGTTGCCGGGCATAATGCCGGGGCCGCCGCGGATACGGCTGCAAAACTGAAAGGTGTCGCCAAGGTCTTGCTTGCGGACGACGCCAACTATGCCAATCAGCTGGCGGAACCTGTTGCTGCGCTCATTGTAGCACTGGCCCCGAGCTATTCCGCGCTTGTGTCGGCGTCGACAAGCTCGGGCAAGAATATCATTCCTCGGGCTGCTGCGTTGCTGGATGTGATGCAGGTATCGGATGTGATCCGCGTTATCTCCGCGGATATGTTTGAACGTCCGATCTATGCGGGAAATGCTCTGCAAACCGTTCAGTCGACGGATAAGATCAAGGTTCTAACTATCCGGACTGCGTCTTTCGCTTCGGCGGAAGAGGGCGGTAACGCCCCGGTCGAGGCTGCTTCTGCTGCAGCAGATCCGGGTCTGTCGTCATTCAAGGGCGAGAGCCTTGCAAAGCTTGATCGCCCGGAACTGACTTCCGCCAAAATCATTGTTTCCGGCGGACGAGCGATGGCGAACGCTGAAAATTTCAAGACCTATATCGAGCCGGTTGCAAACCAGCTCAACGCTGCAATGGGTGCCTCCCGTGCTGCAGTTGACGCCGGATATGCGCCGAATGACTGGCAGGTCGGACAGACGGGCAAAGTGGTCGCGCCGGATCTTTACATTGCTGTTGGTATTTCAGGTGCGATCCAGCACCTCGCCGGGATGAAAGACTCCAAGGTTATTGTCGCAATCAACAAGGATGACGAGGCGCCCATTTTTCAGGTGGCGGATTATGGCCTTGTTGCTGATCTGTTTACAGCATTGCCAGAACTGGAGAAGGAACTTGCCAAGGCAGGTTGATCGTGTTGGAGTTCAGGTTACCGAAAGATTTTGGCATGCGACAAACCCGAATAGGATCAGGATCATGGCTGGTGTGATCAAGAAAGTCGGCATCATTGGCGCAGGGCAGATGGGCAGCGGAATTGCTCAGGTTTGCGCTACATCCGGATTTTCGGTTGCGCTCAATGATGTCAGCAGCGACCGGATTTCTGCAGGGCTTGCAACGATCAACGGAAACTTGGCTAAGCAAGTTGCAAAGGGTGGTTTGTCGGAGTCGGAGCGTCAGACGATTTTGGGACGGATTGCGCCTGCGTCGGACTATGCCGCATTTGCGGATTTTGATCTCGTTATCGAGGCGGCTACCGAGAGCGAAGAGGTGAAACGGAGAATTTTCTCCGCGCTTTGCCCTGCACTGTCGCACCATACGATGGTTGCAACGAATACGTCATCGATCTCGATTACCCGACTTGCCGCAAACACGGACAGGCCTGATCGTTTTATCGGAATTCATTTCATGAATCCCGTGCCCAAGATGCAACTTGTCGAATTGATCCGGGGCATTGCGACGGAGGATCCGACCTTCGAAGCGGCTAAGGCGTTCATCGGCGCACTCAGCAAGTCAGTGATTGTTGCCGAGGATTTTCCGGCTTTTATTGTCAATCGCGTTCTTCTGCCGATGATCAATGAGGCAATTTACACGCTTTATGAGGGTGTCGGTTCGGTGGAGGCGATTGACACGGCGATGCGTCTTGGTGCGAATCATCCGATGGGACCGCTGCAACTGGCTGATTTTATCGGTCTTGATACATGCCTCTCGATCATGCAGGTGTTGCATGAGGGACTTGCGGACCCGAAATACAGACCATGTCCGCTTCTGGTTAAATATGTTGAGGCGGGTTGGTTGGGACGAAAGGCAAATCGCGGATTTTACGATTATCGAGGCGATGTGCCGATACCGACGCGCTGAGGATGTTGAATGCCGCTTGTTGAGCGACTTTTGCGTCCGTTTTCAAAGGGCTTCACAACTTCGTCATACCAATTGTAGACTATGATTCTCTGACGGATTCGTTTTGTCGGAATTATGGGAGCAGGGAAGGTGACGATACACGTCAATCCGCCCGTTTCGCCGGAGGCTTGTCCGGCGCTCGTCCTCAACGCCGATTACCGGCCGTTGAGCTACTATCCCTTGTCGCTCTGGAATTGGCAGGACACGATCAAGGCGGTGTTTCTCGATCGCGTAAATATTGTTTCGTTTTATGACAAGACAATCCGCAGTCCGAGTTCTGAAATTCGCCTGCCGTCAGTTGTATGTTTGAAGTCCTACATTCAGCCCTCACGCGTTCCCGCTTTTACCCGGTTCAATGTATTTTTGCGGGATAGATTTGCATGTCAATATTGCGGCAATCGGGATGAACTGACGTTCGACCACGTTGTACCGCGGTCAAAAGGGGGGCAAACGACATGGGAAAATGTCGTTGCCGCATGTTCGCCCTGCAATTTGACGAAGGGTGATAAATTACCACGTCAGGTGAACATGTTCCCGCGACAAAAACCCTATGCGCCCAGCGTGCGGGATTTGCACAGGAACGGGCGGCTTTTCCCGCCGAATTATCTGCATGATAGCTGGCTGGATTATCTGTATTGGGATACCGAGCTCGATCCGTGACGGGTTCAAACGAAGCGTTTGAGCCAGACGCCGTATCCGGAAAGTACCACGAGTGCGGCGCTGATGACGGCATTCCAGACCGCAAGTGATTGCCCGAAAATCCGCATGGCAACTTCGTCACATCGGACGATCTTGACGGTTTCGAGTTGTTTGAGGAAATCGGCAAGTGCAGCAGGTTGTTCAATATTACCCGTGCAATCCGTCGGACCTGGCCAGAAGCCCCATTCGACGCCAGAGTGATAGGTTGCCAGAGCGCCGCCAGCCAGAAAGATTACGGCGACGAGAGCCAACAAGGTGTACCCGATCCATTTCTCAGGGTATCTGAAGAGCGGCCAGAGCGAAAGAATGATCAGGGGAATGCCGACATAATAAGCATAGCGCTGTTCGAGACATAGCTTACAAGGTTTGACGTCGAGAAAAATTTCGATGTAGCAAGCACCTGCTATGGCCCCGATCGCAATCATGAGAACAAGAGTTGCCATCATGTAAGGCTTTGGCTTGAAAGAGATTTTCTGTTCGTCCGCCTGTTTCACACAAGTTTTCCTGTCGCATAGAAGCCGATAACGATTATTCCGAGCAGAGTCAGTGTGACGAGTCCGAGGCGTTTTTCGACAAAGCGTTGCATTGGTTCACCGAAGCGATTGAAGAGAACGGCCAGAACAAAGAACCGAGCTCCGCGGGTTAATATGGACAGTATGACAAAAAGTGCAAAGTTATATTCCAAAGCGCCAGATACGATTGTCACCAATTTGAAGGGAATTGGCGTGAACCCTTTGGCAATGATGAGAAACGCGCCATATTTGTCGTACGCTGCTTTGACATCCGCGATTTTTGCTGAAAGACCGTAGAGATCGAGGATCCACATGCCGATTGTTTCGAAAAGCAAATGGCCAATCGCATAGCCCATAATGCCACCAAGAACCGATGCGATCGTGCAGATCAGGGCATAGCGCCACGCCAGACGCGGGTTTGCGAGTGACATCGGCATGAGCATGATATCGGGCGGGAGTGGAAAGAAGGAACTTTCGGCAAAAGCAACAGCGGCCAGAACCCATGACGCGCTCCGACGCTTCGAGAGCGCAATCATCCAATCATACACAGGTCTCAACATGGCGCTTACGTATCCGAGCTAGACAGTTCTGTCTATATTGGAAGTAACCAATTGATTTAGCGTTGAAATACTTAGCGCGGACCGATAAGTCGCTCGAGGTAGTTACGTTCGTCGATTGGTCTTTGAGGTTCACCTAGGCGGCGACGCACTTCTTCCTGAACCTCCCGGGTACGCTGTTCGATGGAGCTTTCGCGGCCACCGGAGCGCATTTTGGCGTTTTCCGACGCATTTTTCGAGGTGGAGCGGCCCAGAGGATCCGTCGAGGGCGTGTCGGAGTCGTTGCCCTCGGCAAACTCCTCATCACCTCGACCGGGTGCCTCGCCGCGCCCAAAGCGGTTTCCACGGCCATTTCCCAGCTGTTTTGCGAGGTTTTGGCTACCTTTTCGCAGATTTTCCAAGGCTTGGCCCTGTCCGTCGACGGCGGCTTCGCCGTCGCCTTCACCCAGCGCGCCTTCCGCCTGTTTCATGGCCTCTTGTGCTGCGTCAAAGCCGGGCTCGGAGGGTATTCCTAGGTCGCCAAGTTGCCTCTGGAGAGCGTCCAATTGCTCGCGTAATTGGCGCTGGCGGTTGTTCAGGGAGCGGCGGTCGGGTAGTGCTTCTTTTCCGTTAAACCCCTGAAATGTCTCATCTCGTAGCTGTTGCTGTTCGCGGGTAAGGCGGTCGAGTGCGTCGAGGGACTTGTCGATCTCGCCCGCTGAGGGGTCGCCCGGTGCGGCGCGGGCGGACTTGAGTGCATCGAGCAATTTGCCAAGTTCCGCAAGGGCTTGGCGGGCTTCGTCCTGACCGCCACGGCGGGCCATGGTTTCGAGGCGGTCGAGCATCGCGTTGAGGTCTTCCTGACGGATGGTTTGATCCGGTTTTCGGGGCTGTCCGGCACGATTTTCATCGCTCCGGTTCTTGGCCATATTCTCCGCTAACTCTTTGATATACTTGTTCATTGCTTCACGCAATTTCTGCGTCAAGGCCTTGATTTCAGCGTCGTCGGCACCTCTGTCGAAGGCCTTGCTGAGGGCATCCCGGGCGGCCTTCAGGGCCTTCTCGGCGTCGCCGGTGGTGAACTCTTCGAGGCTGAGAGCAAGTTCCCACATGTTTTCGGCGACTTGTACGAGATCCGCGTCGGATTTTGCGGCGCTGGCGCGTTGGACGAGGGACCTCAGGCCGAGATAGGCGAAGGGTTCGGGGGTAAACCACTCGGGCGCGATGAGGAAGGCGTTAAGTGCTTCTATTACATGGGAAATTTTATCGGGATTGAGCAAAAGCAAGCGCCGTTGCTCGACAATAGCCCGCGCCAACAGACTGGTAAAAGGCCTTTGTTGGACGGAAATGCTGCGAAAATTACTCAATGATTCCAATGCAGCGTTATCACGAATTCCAAGGGTCAGGTCCAGTGTTGTTCCACCCCATGGGGAGTCGGAAAGATCGATTGTGGTTTTGGCTTCACCCGACCGCGGATCGGCGGGCAGAGTCAGCGGAATTTCGGGCGGCGGGACGAGGGGCGGACGCTTGCCGAGGAGCGACGTGCCGTTGATGGTCGGGTTGGCGAGGCGGATCTCGCCGGACGCGACGCCGTAATCATCCGACACGGAATAGGACAGGACCGTGCCCGGACCGGACGCCGAGGGCTCGTCCTTGTCGAAGGTGATCTTAGGGGGCTGGTCGGGAATGATCGTGAAGGACAGGGAGGCGAGCGGCTCCGTCCTGTGGCGGAGGGCGAGGGTGCTGTCACCTTTGATCTGCCATTGCCAGGTCTGCCCTTCGGTTGCGGCCTCGGCTGGTATGGGCGTGATACTACCCGACACGGCGGGCTCCATGATCCCGGCCACCGACGCGCGCAGGAACAGAGCGGAGCCAACCGGGACACGCAAGGTGCGCGGTTCGACGCGAGTAAAATCGATCATGACGGGGGGAAGGCCGGTATAGGCGGGCGGGTTGATCCAGCCATCGAGCCGCATTGGCTTTCCGGCGTCGCGCGGGGTGCTCCAGTCGAAGGCGGCAAGAACGCGCCCTGCCCGCTCCGGACCGGCAACCAGAAACGCGGCGCAGAACGCCAGCAAAATCGCGAAGCGGAGGGCATAGGGATCACGCGTGGCGAGATCGGGGCAGGGCGGATGCACTTTGAGCGTGGCGATCACGCGGCTGATCCGTTGTTGGTGGGCTTGCCAGAGTGCGTGTGTGGCAGGTGTGCCGGCGGCGTTCGCCAGATGGTCGGCATAGGTTGTGGCGGGCTGGTGGGCCAGCCCTGATTGCGCATCGATCCGCTTGAGGGCCTCGGCTCGGGTGACCCGTACGAATTGAAGCCCGACGAGGAGGCTCGAGAGGATGAGGAAGCTGAAAAGGCCGACGCCTATACCGCGAAGCCATACGGGCGCCGCGACCCATAGACCCGACAAGGCGAGAATGAGGAAGAGCGCGGCAAGGCTTGCCGCCGCAACGAGCCATGGCCAGTATTTCTCGACGGCGAGCGCCAGACGGGCACGCCGGACAAGGCGGGAAAGATGTGCCTCTGCCGTCAAGGTGGCGTACATTTCCGCTGGGGGCGTTGCTTCTCCGGATCCCGACATCTTGCCTTTCCTGAACAGGGTACGTCACCCAATAGCGACGTTGCCTGACCGCAACCGTGGACACTCCCAATCTATACGATCCCGCCCGTTTTCGCATCCTTGCTGATTTACGGAGAATAGCGGTTAACCGGAGGTGGTCAAAAGGCTTTCACGGTGTGTCTACGGACAGAACATATAACTCGATCATATGGACAGGATTGAGGCAGGGCAGATCCTCAAAGCCAAGCGGGCACATGGTCGAGGACGATCATCTCTTCATAGGTGGGGCGGGGGCGGATGATGGCGTGGGTGTTGTTGCGGACGAGGACTTCGGGCACGAGAGGGCGGGTGTTGTAGGTGCCTGCCTGAACCGCGCCATAGGCCCCTGCCGACATGATGGCGACGAGATCGCCTGTGCGCAGGACCGGGAGATCGCGGTTCAAGGCGAGGTAATCGCCCGATTCGCAGACCGGACCGACAATATCGGCGACGATGCGCGGGGTGGTAGGGCCCGGTTCGCGGACCGGCCAGACGGCGTGATAGGCTTCGTAGAGTGTGGGGCGGATGAGATCATTCATCGCGGCATCGACGATGACGAAGGTTTTGCCCTCGCCTTCCTTCACATAGATAACCTCGGTTACGAGAATTCCGGCATTCGCGACGAGCAGGCGGCCCGGCTCCAGAACGAGTTTCGCGTCGAGATGGCGGGTGCGGTTCTTGATGATGGCGGCATAGGCATCGGGATGGGGCGGAGGTTCGTTATCGTCGCGATAGGGCACGCCGAGACCGCCGCCGAGATCGAGATGGTCGATCACGTGGCCATCGCTCCGCAGGAGCGTGACAAATTCCGCCAGCAGGGTGAAGGCGTCATCAAAGGGCGCGAGATCGGTGATCTGGCTGCCAATGTGCATATCGACGCCCGAGACGCGAATGCCGGGAAGGGCTGCGGCGCGGGCATAGACCTCGCGTGCACGGGAAATCGGCACGCCGAATTTGTTCTCGGATTTGCCGGTGGAGATTTTCGCGTGGGTTTTGGCGTCGACATCGGGGTTGACGCGAATGGCGATGCTGGCAGTTGCACCGCGTGCGCTGGCGAGGGCCGAGAGGCGCTCGAGTTCCGGCTCGGATTCTACATTGAAGCAATGGATGTTTTCATCGAGCGCGTAGCTGATCTCGCGCGCGGTTTTGCCGACGCCGGAAAAGGTGATTTTGGATGCCGGAACACCGGCGGCGCGGGCACGACGCAATTCGCCTTCCGAGACGACATCCATACCTGCGCCAAGTTTCGCAAAGGTTTTGAGCACGGCCTGGTTCGAATTTGCCTTCATCGCGTAGCAGACAAGGGCATCAACATCGGCAAAGGCACCGGCGAAGACGCGGTAATGGCGCTCGAGCGTGGCGGTTGAATAGCAATAAAATGGCGTGCCGACCTCTGCCGCAAGCGTGTTCAGATTAACGTCTTCGGCATGGAGCACGCCGGACCGGTAGGAGAAATGGTGCATGGGACGATCAGACTTACAGGAGGAAATCGAGAAAGAAGGGTTTATCGGGCGGCGGTGCGGCTTTCGTCTCGGGCTTCTTTGCGCCGACGGGCGGCATGATGCCGGTGTCAGCGGTTGCTGCCGGTTTGGCCTGCTCGATAGCTGAGGGCGGCGGCTCGAGCGGTCCCTTGCGGCCACAGGCTGCCAGCGCAAGGCCCATCAGCACGGTGAGCAACGTCATGCGAACTAGGTTTAGGGGCGGGGTGAGTGGCACGATCATGTCTCCGGTGGCGAAAGCATCATAGGCGATAGTGGGGGTGTTGCGAAAGCGGGGTCAGGACGGGTTTTTACGGGCCTCGCGCTTGAGCTTTGCAAGCCAGCGCCGCGCCTGCGCACGGACATTAACGGGCGCGGTGCCGCCATAGCTGACGCGGCTGCGGACGGATTTCTCGACCCCGAGTACATCAAAGATCGCATCGGTGATGCGGGGTTCGACCGATTGCAGTTCGGCAAGGGAGAGTTTTTCGAGGCTGACTTTCCGCGCTTCGGCGAGGCCGACAATGCGGCCGGTGACGTGGTGGGCATCGCGGAAGGGCATTTTCAGGTTCTTGACGAGCCAGTCGGCAAGATCGGTGGCGGTGGCGTAGCCGGACCCCGCGGCCTTTTTCATGGCTTTCAGATCGGGTGTCATGTCCTTGACCATGCCTGTCATCGCGGCGAGGCAGAGGGAGAGGCTTTGCAGCGCGTCGAACGTGCCTTCCTTGTCCTCCTGCATATCCTTGGCATAGGTGAGCGGCAGGCCCTTCATGACGATGAGCAGGCCGGTGAGCGCGCCGATGATGCGGCCCGATTTGGCGCGGACGAGTTCAGCGGCATCGGGATTGCGCTTTTGCGGCATGATAGACGAGCCGGTGGTGAATTTGTCGGACAAAGCGACGAGGCCGAATTGCGGCGTCGTCCAGATGACGATCTCCTCGGCAAAGCGGGACAGATGCATGGCTGAGATGGAGGCGGCGGCGAGTGCTTCGAGCGCGAAGTCGCGATCCGACACGCTATCGAGCGAATTGGCGGTGGGCCTGTCGAAGCCGAGCGCTGCGGCAGTCATGAATCGGTCAATCGGGAAGGAGGTGCCGGCAAGCGCTGCCGCGCCGAGCGGGTTCTCATTCATGCGCTTGCGGGCATCCGCGATGCGGCCGCGGTCGCGACCGAGCATTTCGACATAGGCGAGCAGGTGGTGGCCGAAGGTGACGGGCTGGGCCGATTGCAGATGGGTGAAGCCGGGCATGACGGCACCGGCGAAGGCGAGGGCCTTTTCCGCCAGCGCGCTCTGCAGGGCGGCGGCCTGGCGATCAAGCAGATCGAGCGTGTCGCGGACCCAGAGGCGCATATCGGTTGCGACCTGATCATTGCGCGAACGGGCGGTGTGGAGGCGGCCGGCGGCGGCACCGATGGTTTCGGCGAGGCGCGATTCGATATTCATGTGAATATCTTCGAGCGCGCGGGAGAAGGTGAACTGGCCGGATTCGATCTCGGTGGCGATATTTTCAAGGCCCTTCGAGATGGTTGCAGCGTCTTTGGCCTCAATAATGCCCTGTTTGGCGAGCATGGCAACATGGGCGCGCGAACCGGCAATGTCCTGACGCCACAGGGCCTTGTCGAATTCGATCGAGGCGTTGATATCTTCCATGATGGCATCGGGGCCCGAATCAAATCGCCCGCCCCACATCTTGTTGCTCATCGCCGCGCCTTTCCTCTTGCTGGATCCTTGACCGATGCACCCGACCGACCCCGATGCTACTCGCCGCCGGAGGATCGTCTTCAACCGTATGATGTCATTTTTCTTCCTCGGTGGCGCCTTGATTGCTGCCGGACTTTTCCTATACGGGAAAAAAGGGCCGTCCCGCAATGGAGTGGCGGATGAATGCCGCGGTTCCGCGGAAATTGCTGCGAAGATGACGTCGTTCATCCGTGGCGAGGTAGCGGCGATGCAGGTTGCCAAGACGCCGAAAAGATTGCCGCCGATCAGTTTTGCAAGCGCGGCGGGGCAGAAATCCATGATCGATTTTGGCGGCAAGACGGTTTTGCTCAATCTCTGGGCGACATGGTGCGTGCCGTGCCGCGCGGAAATGCCGGCGCTTGACCATTTGCAGAAAACGCTCGGCGACGACCAGTTCGAGGTGCTGGCGCTGAATATGGACACAAGAAATCCGGAAAAAGTGCCGCAATGGCTGCAGGAAAACGGGTTTGCGGCGCTGGCGCTCTATACCGATGCCGAGGGCAAGGCGTTCCAGACCTTGCGCAAGGAAAGCCTCGTGACGGGGCTGCCGACGACGTTTCTGGTGGATGCCAAAGGGTGCGTGCTC
>JBJTDR010000046.1:0-2820 GCA_046092445.1 Hyphomicrobiales bacterium
ATATGGGGCAAGCCCAAACCGCAACAACCGCCAACCATCTGAACGCCCGAGGCGAGCCATTGACGGACGAAAACGCCGTATTGTTCCGATGGAATAATATCGACAAAACGCCAGCCCGGCATTTCGAAATAGCCGGAATCCGGGTAGGCCATAAGAGGCCCGTCGAAGAATGGCTTCATCTCTTGAAGCGCGGGGCCGATCAGTTCAGGCCCCGTATGCATTAGTCCCGCGGCATCGATGCCGGTTTGAGGGATCAGCGAAGCGATCGCACTGATCGGGAGGTCCTCGAAATGATGAAAGCTGACAACCTTGCCGTCCTTGCCGCGTCGGCCACTCATGCCGAACCAGACCGGTAGACCCGTGGAAAGCGCGCCCTCTACAGCCAGCTTGACGCGCGCTGGCTCGTACATCATCTCCAGCATGATCAGTTCCGCGCCTGCAGCCTTGGCCGTGTGGGCCAGGGCATGGAAGGCGTCGCTGATCTCAGCCGGAGACGGGATTTTGGCCGGATCAATCACGGCGGTTCCGGCCGACATCGGCACCATGTGTGACAAGGACGCGGCTACGACTACCTTGTTTGCTCCGGTTCGCTTGCGGGCAGAGAGGGCTGCTTCAACAGCGCGTTGGATGATCTCCTCGGAGCGGTCGGCGAGACCGGCATCCTTCAGCATCAAACGCGAAGCGGCATAGGTGTTTGAGGTCACAATTTCCGAGCCTGCCTCGATATAGTCCGAGTGGATATCGACAAGAATGTGATCATTTTCGAGCGTTGCCGGACCACACCACGCCACAGGGTCCATCGGCGCGCCACGGCGCTCGAGTTCCGTGCCGGTGGCGCCGTCCAGCACAATGACGTCACCTGCTGCGAGGCGCTTTTTCAGATCGGCATAGGCCATGGCAAACTCCCCAATATTGCGCTGGCTTACGCGCCGCGTGGGCGCAGCATCGCGCGCGAGATAATGTGACGCTGGATTTCGCTGGTGCCGTCCCAGATACGCTCGACACGCGCATCACGCCACCAGCGCTCGATCGGGAGCGAGGCCATCAGCCCCATGCCACCATAAATCTGGATCGCTTTGTCGGTAACCCGCGCCAAGGTCTCGGAGGCGAAGAGCTTGGCCATCGCAAAATCCGTATCCGTCACTGTCCCTTTATCAAGCTTGTCGGCAGCGGCGAGCGTGAGCAGATCGGACGCTTCGATCTCGGTCAGCATGTCAGCGAGTTGAAATGAAACGCCCTGAAATTTACCGATAACCTCGCCGAACTGCTTGCGTTGGGATGCCCAATCAAGCGCCGAGCCAAGCACGCGACGCGCGCGGCCGACACTGGTGGCGGCGACTGTCAGGCGCGTCGCTCCAAGCCATTCACCCATGAGTTCGAAACCCTTGTGTTCCTCACCGAGCAATTGGCTTTCATGCACCACGCAATCGTCGAAAAAGAGTTCGCACTGGTGATAGCCCTTGTGGGAGACGCAGGCCGGGCCGCGCCGCATGGTGAAGCCCGGCGTTCCCATATCAACCAGAAAAGCGCTGATCTTGGCTTTTTTGCCCTTGGATGTTTCCTCTACGCCAGTAGCCGCCATCAGGATGACGAAGTCGGATTTATCGGCATGGCTGATAAAATGCTTCGAGCCATTGATAACGTAGGTATCACCCTTTTTCTCGGCTTTCGTCTTCATCGAGCGGACATCAGAACCCGCACCCGGTTCTGTCATTGCGAGACAATCATGCCGCGTGCCTTTGATCACGGGGACGAGATAGCGCTCGATCTGGCCACCCTTGCAGCCCTGCAAAATGTTGGACGGGCGGGCGATGCACATCTGCAACCCGTATGAGGCGCGGCCAAGTTCGCGCTCCAGCAGGGTCAGCGAGAGATTGTCGAGCCCGCCACCGCCATATTGTTCCGGCATATTGGCGGCATAAAGCCCGAGTTCGATGGATTTGCGCTGTACCTCGGCGGCAAGTTCCGGCGGCACTTCATCGAGTTTTTCAACGAGATCCTCATGCGGGTACAGTTCGTTCTCGACGAAAGAACGCACAGTCTCGACCAGCATCTGCTGCTCTTCGGAAATCGGGAAACTGCTCATGCGCCGGGTGTCTCCTTGCGTCGGATACTAAGAACGGTGCCGACGGTTCGTGGTTTCGGCAAAACGGAATGGGTTCTCAAGATCGCGGATAAGCGATGGAAAAGATCAGGCGGAAGGGGTGCCGCTTTTCCGGCCATCATATCGACATGCATTAGAAGCTGCTCGCCGGTCGCGAGCAGATCACCGGTCGTGGCATTGTGCATTTCTTGGAAGATATGCAGCCGCTTCTCGTCCAAATCGAGAAGTGTCAGCGACAAGGCAAGGTGATCACCTTCGGAGCATTCGCGATAATTATGGATACGAGTTTCGATCGTGTAGAGTGAATAGCCGCTCGCCCGATAGGCTTCGTCAATGCCAAAAAACCGGAAAAACGCATCCGAGTGGTCGCCCATCACGAGCAGATAGATGCTCTCGCTCATGTGACCGTTGTAGTCGGTCCATTCTGGTCTCACGAAACAGCTGTGAAGACGAAGCGGCGTCTGGATCGGTGCCGTCTCGTCCCAGCCTTTGAAGGGAATGTCTTCATACGGTGCGATGATGCGTTTGTTGTTGTCTTGCATTAGGCGAAACGCTGCTTCTTGAGGCCAAGTTTAATCCTCGCTTCCGCCGGGGTCAGCGTGCGCCCACCCATCCGCTCAACGATTTCCTTGGCGCGCGTGACGAGGGTTCCATTGGTGGCGTGAACGCCCTTGTCGAGCCAGATATTATCCTCGAGACCAACGCGGACATTGCCC
>JBJTDR010000047.1:0-8143 GCA_046092445.1 Hyphomicrobiales bacterium
GATGACGGGTTGGGCCGGTAGGCATGGGCGAGATTTTCAAGAATGATCGATGTCATGCGACGGCACCTCCCTGCACGGAGGCGGGGGCCATCACGCAACGGCCCGACGGGTCGAAGGCGAAGAGGTGCGCGGGATCGACATAGCCAGTCAGACTGGCCCCCGATTCAAGCCGGTGAATGCCCTGAGTGAGGGCTACAAAATTTTGGCCGTGCATGGCGAGATGGATGAAGCTTTCCGAGCCGGTGATTTCCGAGACTGAAACCGTGCCGGCGATTTCCAGCGCGGGCGCGACGGGCTTCGTCAGTTCGAGATGATGCGCGCGGAAGCCGAGCGTGTAACGTCCGTCGCCAAGGCGCGCGAGCAAACCCGCGGCAGCGAGATCGGGCGCACCTTGTATCGCAAAGGCGGACCCGCGTTTTTCTGCTGTGAGCGTGTTCAGGGGCGGATCCGAGAAGACTTCGGCGGTGGCGAGATCAAAAGGATCACGATAGAGTTGAGGTGTCGGGCCGAATTGCGTGACGCGCCCTTCGGAAAGCGTTGCTGTATTGCCGCCAAGCAGAAGTGCTTCGGACGGCTCGGTTGTCGCATAGACGAAAATCGCACCGGATGAGGCAAAAATCTTCGGCAATTCCTCGCGCAATTCTTCGCGCAGCTTGTAATCGAGATTGGCAAGCGGTTCGTCCATCAAGACGAGATCGGCCCGTTTGACGAGGGCGCGGGCTATTGCTGTGCGCTGCTGCTGGCCGCCGGAGAGCTGGGCGGGGGTGCGTTCCAGCATCGGTTCAAGCCGCAGCAAGCGGGCGGCGTCGCGCACACGGCTGTCGATTTCGCTGCGGTCAAGACGGGCGACGCGGAGCGGGGAGGCGATGTTCTCAAAGACCGAAAGCGTCGGGTAATTGATGAATTGCTGATAGACCATCGCGACATTGCGGCGACCGACCGGAACGCCCGTCACGTCGCGTCCATCAACGGAGAGATGTCCAGAATCGGGCTTGTCGAGCCCTGCCATGAGCCGCATCAGCGAGGTTTTGCCGGAAAGCGTTGGCCCGAGGAGAACATTCAGCGTGCCGCGTTCAAGCGTGAGGCTGATATTGGAAGAATGAACCTCTCCCGCAACGGAGCGGGAAATTGCATCAAGAACAAGGGTCATTCGGTGCGCTCTCCCAATTCAACACCCCTCTTTATCTTGAGATGTTCGGACTGCATATACGCATCGACAACTGTTACCTCGCTCTTGGACATTTTCAGACCAAGTTTACTCCGGCGCCAGAGAACATCTTCCGATGTCTGCGCCCATTCATTCTTTATCAGATACTGAACCTCACGAGACGTCAAGTTCGCGCCGAAAAGCGTGCCGAGGTCCTGCTCGCTCTTCGCGTCTTTCAAAATTTCAGTTGTCCGCGTGCCATAGGCGCGGACGAGGCGGGCGATCAGCGGGCGCGAAATGCCAGAATGGTCGCGCGCCATCCGGTTCACAAGTCCGTCATACTCCTCTTGCGGAAAATCCCCGCCGGGCAAGCGGGCCTCGGCGGTCCAGCCCTTCTTTTCCGCGATACCGGGCGCAAAAAAGGGCGCGAGTTTTTCGAGAGCGGCTTCGGCCAGACGGCGATACGTCGTGATCTTGCCGCCGAAAATCGACAGTAGCGGGGTTTTGTCGCCCGGTGCATCGAGCGTCAGCACATAATCCCGCGTTGCCTCCTGCGCCTTGGACGCGCCGTCATCATAGAGCGGGCGAACGCCGGAATAGGTCCAGACGACGTCGGATGTCTGGACGGGCTTTGCAAAATATTCGCTGGCGGCAGCGCAGAGATAGGCGATCTCCTCGTTGGTCGCGACGACTTTGGCGGGGTCGCCCTGATAATCGCGATCGGTTGTGCCGATGAGTGTAAAATCGCGCTCATAGGGAATGGCGAAGATGATCCGGCCATCCTGATTTTGGAAAATATATGAGCGATCATGCTCGAACACTTTGCGCACGACAATGTGCGACCCCTGAACGAGGCGGACTTTTGCCGTGGTGTTCGACCGGACCTTGCCGGACAGGACATCCCCGACCCATGGCCCCGCGGCATTGACGAGCACGCGGGCGGATATCGTCTTGCGGGCACCGGACCGTGTATCCTCGATAATCAGCGACCAGAGGCCGTCTGCCCGGTCGGCGCTGACAAGGCGATGGCGTGTTTCGATGATCGCGCCGCGTTCCCGCGCATCCATCGCGTTAAGTACGACGAGGCGCGCATCCTCGACCCAGCAATCGGAATATTCAAAAGCGATACCACCAGCCTCTTTGAGCGGAACGCCCGCGGGATCACGCTTCAGGCTGAGCGTGCGCGTGGCAGGCAGGAGTTTGCGGCCGCCGAGATGATCATAGATGAACAGGCCGAGGCGCAGGAGCCATGCAGGCCGCAACCCCTTGTGATGGGGCAGCACAAACCGCAAAGGCCAGATGATGTGCGGTGCAAGCCGCCAGAGGATTTCACGCTCGATCAATGCTTCGCGGACGAGCCGGAATTTGTAATGTTCGAGATAGCGCAGCCCGCCATGGATCAGCTTGGTCGACCAGGACGAGGTACCGCTTGCCAGATCATTCTGCTCGCAGAGATAGACGGACAGGCCACGGCCCGCCGCGTCCCGCGCAATGCCGCAGCCGTTAATGCCGCCACCGATAATGGCAATATCGACACTCAGCTGGTCCAGCATGCGCTCCCTTTTCCGTTGTTAAAAAGCGTTATTTGAATGTTCAATTAGATTAAAACGAAAAAAAACCGAATACAAGAGCGAAGCGCAAGGGAGTCTTATGATTTTTAAGGGATCAGATTTCTTCCGAAGAACGACCCACTTCGATCATTTTAACGCCATTTTCGGTGCAAAGCGCGCCAAAATGCGGTGACGGGATCTGATCTGTGACAAAATAATCCACATTCGAAATATGTGCGATTCGAACAGGAGCCGAACGTTCGAATTTCAGCCGGTCGGCGACGAGGATCACGTTGCGGGCGTTTCCGATAATGGCCCGGGCGACGCGGACCTCGCGGTAATCAAAGTCGAGAAGCGCGCCTTCCTCATCCATGGCGGACGCGCCGATGACCGCGTAATCGACTTTGAACTGCTCGATGAAACTGACAGCCGATTCGCCGACAATCGCGCCATCCGAGCGGCGGACAGGCCCACCGGCAACGATGACCTCGATTTTTGGGTTGGGATATAGTAGCGTCGCAACATTCATATTATTGGTGATCACGAGCAAATCATCATGGCTCGACAGGGCTTTTGCGACTTCCTCGGTGGTCGTGCCGATATTGATGAACAAGGAGGCACCACTCGGGATTAGGGCGGCGGCGGCCACACCGATGGCCTGTTTTTCAATATGGGCGACGAAGCGCCTTGCATCATAGGAGACATTGTTGACGCCCGAGGCGATAATGGCTCCGCCATGGATGCGGCTTAACAGCCGGCGTTCGCATAGATCGTTCAGATCACGCCGGATGGTTTGGGGGGTGACATCGAAACGGGTTGCAAGGTCGTCGACCATGACGCGGCCGGTGTTGCGGGCAAGCGTGATGATCTCGTGCTGGCGGTCGCTACTATGATCCATTGTTCAGCCCTTACCTTGCGTTTTCTTCCCGTATTGTTCTAATTTAGCGAACCGAAAATGAAAAGCGAACATCATTCAGGCCCATGACAGACCGGGCCGACCATTTGGGGAGATTGTATCGTGTCACATATCCTTGCCATTGATCAAGGAACGACCTCGTCACGCGCGATTATCTTTGACGCTAACACCGCGATTATAGCGGTGGCGCAACAGGAATTCCCTCAGCATTTTCCCGCATCGGGGTGGGTCGAGCACGAGCCTGAGGATTTATGGGACACGACGCTGGCCGTCTGCCGCGAGGTGATGGCAAAGGCGGGTGTGGCGGCTTCCGACCTTGCCGGGATCGGGATCACAAACCAGCGCGAAACGACGCTTGTCTGGGATCGCAAAACCGGCAAAGCGATCCATCGGGCGATTGTCTGGCAGGATCGGCGCACGGCGGAAAGGTGTGCGGCTTTGAAGGCTGAGGGGCATGAACCGCTTGTGGCGCAAAAGACCGGGCTTCTGCTCGATCCGTATTTTTCGGGCACGAAAATCGCGTGGATTCTGGACCATGTGCCCGGCGCCCGGGCGCGGGCGGAAAAGGGCGAGCTTGCTTTTGGAACCGTGGACAGTTTTCTGCTCTGGCGGCTCACCGGCGGCGCTGTGCATACGACCGATGCGACGACTGCATCGCGCACTGTGCTTTACGATATCCACCAAGGCGCCTGGGATGATGCGCTCCTCGAGGTGATCGGCGTGCCTCGGGCGATGCTGCCCGAGGTGCGCGATTCGTCGGCGGAGTTCGGCCTGACTTTGCCGGACCTGTTTGGCGGCGCGATTGCGGTGCGCGGAATTGCCGGTGATCAGCAGGCGGCGACTGTGGGGCAGGCGTGCTTCGAGCCGGGCATGTTGAAATCGACCTATGGCACAGGATGCTTCGCGCTGCTGAATACGGGTGATCAGGCGCTGGTGTCGCGCAATCGTTTGCTCACCACCATTGCCTACCAGTTGAAGGGGCGGCGAACTTACGCGCTTGAGGGCTCGATTTTCATTGCCGGTGCTGCGGTGCAATGGCTTCGGGACGGGTTGCATCTGGTTCAGAACGCGGCGGAGACGGGGCCGATGGCGGCTGAGTCCGACCCGGCGCAGCAGGTTTACCTCGTGCCGGCCTTTGTCGGCCTCGGCGCGCCCTATTGGGATGCGGACGCGCGCGGCGCGATGTTCGGACTGACGCGCAATACGGGACCACGGGAATTTGCCCGTGCGGCGCTCGAGGCGGTGTGTTTCCAGACGCATGATCTGTTGGCTGCGATGCGGGCTGATTGGCCGGGGGCCAAGGGCGCGCAAACGGTTCTGCGTGTCGATGGCGGCATGGTCGCGTCCGACTGGACGATGCAGCGGCTTGCGGACATTCTGGGTGCGCCCGTCGACCGTCCCGAGGTGAAGGAAACAACGGCGCTCGGCGCGGCCTATCTCGCCGGTTTGCAAGCGGAGATCTATCCTGAACCGGCCATATTTGCGACGACATGGCGGGTTGACAAGCGCTTTGCGCCAACGCTTGATGCGGCTCGACGGGCGGACCTCCTCAAGGGGTGGGCGGATGCGGTTTCGCGGACGCTGACGACGAGATGAATGTTTGGCTGAAGTACCGATTGAGGTGAGGCGGGTTCGCGATTGAGCAAAGTGCGGGGGAATCAGGTGCCAAAAGCAAAAAGCTACGACGGTGGATGTCTCTGTGGTCAAGTGCGTTTCTCGGCTGTCGGGCCAGCCCTGAAGCCGCACACCTGTTCATGCAAAATGTGCCAACGTCATAGCGGTGCCCTGACGGTCAGCTGGATTGAGTTTCCGAAGGAGTCGGTGACGTGGACTGGCGAAGGCGGGGAGCCATCGACTTTTCGGTCGTCGGATTACTCAAGCCGCGCCTTCTGTTCAAAATGCGGCAGTACCATTGGCGCCATTGACGATAATCCCGTCGTGGCGCTTGTTCTGGGTGTTTTCGACAAGCCGAATTCGAAAGAGCTGATGCCGACAGCGCACTCGTTCCGTTCAGGACGGCCTCGGTGGTGGTGCGTTGAAGCGTTTCGCCGATATTGACAGACAGGTGATCGCCAGAGCGCGGGGTATGTCGCAAAGTGGCAACAAGAATTCGTTCGATTTTGAGCAAAGAAAGGGAGTAATCCTGAGACAAGGTTTACCTGAATTAGGTGTATATATATCTCGTGGCGACTCCGAGTTTTGACGGTCGGCACGACATGGCAATTGTTGAGAAGGTCAGATCTATCAAGGGGTCATTCGACATCTCGGTGATGGCACGCAGTGTTATGTCATGTATAGCGGCGATAAGCTCATTCTAATTCCACGTATGAAATCGGAAGCCGAGAATTATTTGAAATTCAACGCTCGGAAGGTATCGGTTGCCCGGGCATCGTGTGTTGAAAAGGTAACGCTTTCTGTTCAGTCAATCTGCCCGAACCGGTGAAATGACACTTTCCGCGCCTCGAAACGGGCGATCAGCTTGAACCCGTTATTCCGGAGAACGCCGCGATGCCCGTCATGCGCATAGGCGATGACTGAACTGTGCATCAAAAAATGCTGCCGGTTGCGGCGGAGAAATGCATCAAGAATGATTTCGTCAAACGGATTGTAGAGAAAAATCAGCGACTTTGCCGGTGGCAGAAGATAATCGGTGGCGTCGCGACAGTCGAAATTGATGTTTTTGAGACCGAGGCGCCGCGCATTTTTCAACGCAATCGTCGTCAGCGGCGCCGAAAAATCCACGCCTGTCACGGCCGCGAACATGCCGCTCCGCGCGGCAAAAATACAGGCTTTGCCCTTGCCGGAGCCGATATCGACGAAATGTTGAAAATTGCTCCCGAGTTTCCCGGCCTCGCTCAGGACAAACCGCATATTCCGGCAGGAAATCGGCTGATAATAGCTGGCGTTGGCGGCAGAACTCTGTCGCTCGACGCCGAGCTCGTTGCGCGTCACGATGCTTTCAAGATCCAAGCCGTGGAAGGTCTCGAAGATATAATCCTCGAAGCCGGGTTGGTATCCGTAACGCTTGCGCCAAGGCGGGAGGCTGAACATGGGATAAGTCCGGGGAGATGTGATTGATTTGTTGCAACGTCTGTTCGCATTATCCGCAATTTGGCATGCGCGCCATTCTTGTTCAAAATTCGATAGATATTGACAAGAGCTCAACGTTGCGGTGCAATATCGTATATTGATTGTGTATACGTCGGAGCGAGAGATCATGCGTGCCGCTGCTATTAATCTCCGAGCTTTGCCTGAGCAGAGAGACCTGATTGACCAGGCTGCGATGCTTGTGGGGAAGAATCGATCTGATTTCATGCTCGAGGCCGCCTGTGACAGAGCGCAGGCCGTCATTCTGGATCAGACCTTTTTTGCCTTGAGTGCCGAGAACTTCAAGCATTTCAATGCGCTACTCGACGCGGCGCCGACGCATAATCCGGGGCTCGAGCGCCTGATGTTCGTGACCGCGCCTTGGGTTGATCGCAAAAAATGAATTTGCTGGTTGATGCGCCCCATCCGCTCGCTGAAGTCCATCATGTCGATGGATTTAACTGCGGAGAAGCTGTGCTCGACGAGTGGCTTGTGCGCCGGGCAATGATCAACCAGCTGAGTGGTGCGAGCCGCACATTTGTCGTCGCTGACCCGGACAAAAGTGTCCTCGGCTATTATGCGCTGGCGGCAGGGGCGGTTTCACACGCGACGGCGACAGGTTCCGTTCGCAGGAACATGCCTGATCCCGTTCCTGTGCTTGTACTCGGCAGGCTCGCGGTTGACCGGCGTGCGCAAGGATTAAAACTTGGTGCCTCCCTGCTGCAAGATGCCGTGAACCGGGCGTTGACCGTGTCACAAGATATCGGTGTCCGCGCCGTGTTGGTGCACGCACTGAATGATCGCGCCAAGGCCTTTTACGAGCACTATGGATTTCAGGAATCCCCGCTTCAGCCGATGACGCTGATGCTGCGAAGTGACAATGCCGCAAACGTCGCTCGTTTGTAGCGGCTGCGTCAAACGATTGTCTGCGGGTGTAAATCGGACTAACACACCCTTATCAGCAGCATTTTTTATGGACGGAGACGATCGGGATGGCACTAATCACAGTCGAGGGAGACGGGGTCAGCCTGATTTTCGAGGAAATTTCAGCGGAATTGGCAGATACGATCACGACAAAAAGGATCGACGAAGCGGTTTTTGACGGGCTGACCGGCGCGACGCATTATGACAGCGGGCTGACGGGCAATATCAAGATTTTTGTCAATGGCGAGCCCTACCCTTTGGAGAAAATTCAGTTTGACCCGGAACGGCACATCTCCGCGGTCAAGCTCGGCGAACCCGGGACGTGCTATTTCGTTTCCCAAACGCATGAGCGCGGCGAGTGGTTCATTTACGAATTTGACGCGCCGTTTGATGCGGAAAAGTTCCATCCGCAATCTGTGACCTACGCACTACCCGATGGTTCTGAAATCCGGATCATCAAGGTATTTTACGGCGACGAGCCTTCGGAGATCGATACAATCGCGCAGGACGACAGCCACT
>JBJTDR010000048.1:0-23620 GCA_046092445.1 Hyphomicrobiales bacterium
TCACATGACTATTCCAGAACAAAAACTCGATGCCATTCTCACGCGTCACGCGATTGCTTCCGACAGGCTGAATGCCGGGCCGGAAGCGGAGTCCTTCGTGGCGCTGTCGCGGGAATTGTCCGAACTTCAGCCCATCGTCGATGCCATCACCACCCTCAAGGCCATTGATCGGGAAATTGCGGATCTGGAGGCCTTGGCCGGTGACAGCAGCAATGACGCCGAAATGCGGAACCTCGCCGAGGAGGAGCGCCGCGAGTGCCTGATCCGGCAGGAAAGTGCCGAAAAAGAACTGCGGCTGTTGCTCTTGCCAAAAGACGCCGCCGATATGCGCGGGGCCATTCTCGAAGTGCGCGCCGGAACCGGCGGTGACGAGGCAGCGCTGTTCGCTGGCGATCTTTTCCGCATGTATCAGCGTTATGCCGAAGGACGGCGATGGACGATCGGCATTCTCTCCGCATCTGAGGGTACGATGGGCGGATATAAGGAAATTATCGCCGAGATCAATGGCGCAGGGGTCTTCGGTCGCCTCAAATTCGAAAGCGGCGTGCATCGGGTCCAGCGCGTGCCCGATACGGAAATGAGCGGACGTATCCATACTTCGGCCGCAACCGTTGCGGTTCTGCCGATCCCCGAGCCGCTCGATGTCGTAATTGATGATCGCGACCTCGTGATCGAAACCATGCGGGCTGGCGGCGCCGGCGGCCAACATGTCAACAAGACCGAAAGCGCGATCCGGATGACCCATGTTCCGACGGGTCTGGTTGTCATGATGCAGGATGAACGCTCGCAACATCGCAACCGCGCAAAAGCGATGGACGTTCTAAGAACGCGTATCTTCGACCTCGAACGCCGCAAGCGGACTGACGCGGAAGCGGCCGAACGCCGCGGGCAAGTCGGATCGGGTGATCGTTCCGAACGGATCAGAACCTATAATTTCCCGCAAGGCCGCCTGACGGACCACAGAATAAATCTGACCCTCTATAAACTGCCGGAAATTGTCGCCGGCATCGCGCTCGATGAGGTCATTGACCCGTTGATCGCGGAACATCAAGCCGAATTGCTGGGTGCCGAGGAGATGCCATCATGACCCTTCAGCACGATATGACCCGGGTTCAGACCCTGAAATCCCTCGGCGAGACATTCCGCAGCGCCGGAATCGACACCGCACAACGCGACGCACGCCTCCTCCTGCTCAACGCCGCGGGAATTTCCCATCTCGATCTGATCCAGTCGCCGCGCGAGACTTTGGGGCATGAAGTCGCAGAAAAACTCAGCGACCAGATTGCCCGCCGCCTCAGACGGGAACCAGTTGCACGCATTCTGGGCGAATGGGAATTCTGGAGTCTGCCCTTCACCCTCAGCCCCGCCACCTTGATCCCCCGCCCTGACAGCGAAACCGTGGTTGCAGCAGCCCTCATCGCGCTCAAGGAGCGGCGTCACGCCAGCGACGGCCTGCGGATTCTCGATCTTGGAACCGGTACGGGCTGCCTGCTGATCGCGTTGTTGCACGAATTGCCGGGCGCAACCGGAATTGGCGTTGATCTGCATGATGAGGCCGTTCAAACGGCATGGCTGAACGCCAAACGCAACGCAGTCGATCAACGCGCCGAATTCATCGTCTCGAATTGGGGCGAGAAACTCAATACCCGTTTCGATCTGATCATCTCGAACCCGCCCTATATTCCCGATCGCGTGATCAACGGGCTTGAGCCCGAAGTTCGGGAACACGATCCGCGCTTCGCGCTCTCGGGCGGAACGGACGGCCTCGATGCCTATCGGGCCATTGCCGCCCAACTCCCCGATCTGCTCAAACCGGGTGGTATTGTCGGACTCGAGATTGGATCTGACCAGTCTGAAACGGTGTCAAACCTCTATCAGCACGCCGGATACGAGATTGACGGGCCGTTTGCAGATTTTGGTGCGCGCCCGCGCGCGCTCATTCTCAGGAAAGAGCAGCCGAAAATTTATCCGCTCAGAGAATGATTACGGGCTTCCATTCCTTCGCGGGAAAGATTATAAGCTGTTTGTCGGTTTCATCGGTACCGCTGAAGCGGAAAATCCGGACGGATCGCGGGCTCCCTTTCTTTTCGGACAATTTGGAGATTTCGATCCTCTCGGTATGGGTGCCACTGACCGGACAAAAGTCGGACAGATGGCAAGATCCAGCCATTGACTCCCAGACGGTATTGCTCAGCTCGTTATCGGCAATTCCGGTTACACCCGATTATTTCGAAGCGCACATGCAACACGCCTGATCAAGCCGGGAATTGAAGCTCGAAGTTCGATGAGCCCGGGCAGGCCCTTAACCCGAAACACAGTGGATGCGGAAAAGTGATGAACGAAGGACGTTCGATGAGACCTAATCATCAGAACAAGCGAATGCGCGGTCGTAATCGTGGCGGCGGCGGTAGTGGTGGTGGCCGCGCCCCCAATCCTCTGACGCGGAGTTATGAGTCGAACGGGCCCGATGTGAAGGTTCGTGGCACGGCGCAAAGCATCGCGGAAAAATACCTCCAGCTCGGCCGGGATGCACAGGCAGTCGGCGACTATATCACCGCGGAAAGTTTCTTTCAGCACGCGGAACATTATCTTCGCCTGATCGCGGCGGCTCAGGAACAATACCAGCTCCAAAATCCGGGCTATCGGGGATTCGATACGCCGGAAGGCGCGCCGGATGAAAATGAAGAGGAAGCTGCGCCTTTCAACCAGGGCCATCCACAGCCGGAGTTCCGACCTCCTTTTCGACCTCAATCAGACCAGGAAGGCATGGATGAGACCCGCCAGTCCTATTCTGAGCAGGATCAAAGAGAGTTCGGCGCCCGTGATCCCCAGGGCCGATTATTGCGCGATCAGCGCCCTTTTCCGCCTCGCGAGCAACGTGATCATCGTCCGCGATCCCGTGATCAGCGTGGTTTCCAGACACGCGATCATCGTGATTACCAGCAAAGAGACGGACAACACAGAGAACATACATCGCGATTTAACCAGCCGACGGACCTCAGCGAACAAAATGCGCGGGAACATTATCCGCGTGATCCCCGACGGCAGTCGGAACAGCGCCGAAATGAAACCCGTCACGATGGTCGGCGCGATCGAGAGGCGGCGCCGATACCGGCTCATACCGAGCAACCTGCTTTGCCAAGCTTCATAACGGCACCGGTGCGTGTGCCAATGGCGGGCGAGGCCGAGAGCTCCGCTTTGCCGCTTCAGAATACAGGTTCAGTCGTGCCCGATATGGTAAAGCCCGTTGGAGTCAAGCGCCGCGGTCGCCCGCCCAAGGCACGTGCCGCCGAAGAAATGCCATCCGAGTGACCCGTTCGCCGGACGACCGCGAATTTCAGGGAGACCTCACGGTCTCCCTTTTTCTTATTACCCGGAACTTGACGTAGCCGTGGCGTACCCCCTTTTGATCCCGTCCGAGGCTCCCCATCTATTGGAAGTTGATCGCCTCTGAAGAGGGATCCAAATCTGGAGCACGATGGCCGGGCCCTTAGCGGACGAGTCATGTGCGGCCAATGGGAGAGTTACATGGATTTTGAGAAGTTTACGGATCGGGCCAAAGGGTTTATCCAGTCTGCGCAGACACTTGCAACCCGCGAGGGACACCCGCAACTTCTGCCTGCACACATCCTGAAAGTTATGCTTGATGACAGCGAGGGACTTGCCGCTGGTCTGATCGCACGGTCGGGTGGCGATCCCAGAATGGCGCTGCGACTGACCGAGGACCTGCTCGGAAACCAGGCAAGGGTTTCCGGTGGCGCCTCGCAACCGCAAGCCAGCCGCGACATTGTGAAGATTTTCGATACCGCAGAAAAAATTGCGGCAAAGGCTGGCGATACCTATGTCACAGTCGAGCGCATTCTGCTGGCACTCGCCACCGAACGAGAGCTCGACACGGGCAGAGCCCTGGAAAAGTCAGGCCTGACGGCGCAGGCGCTCAATACTGCCATCAATGATCTGCGCAAGGGCCGAACGGCAGACAATGCCAGCGCCGAAAATACCTATGAGGCACTCAAGAAATATACACGCGACCTGACCCAGGCCGCGCGCGACGGCAAGCTCGATCCCGTGATCGGTCGCGACGAAGAAATCCGCCGCTCGATCCAGGTCCTGTCGCGCCGCACCAAGAATAATCCCGTTCTCATCGGCGAACCTGGCGTCGGCAAAACCGCAATCGCCGAGGGCTTGGCGCTACGAATCGTCAATGGCGATGTGCCCGAAAGCCTGTCCGACAAGAAGCTCCTGTCACTCGATATGGGCTCGCTGATTGCGGGCGCCAAATATCGCGGCGAATTCGAGGAACGTCTGAAAAGCGTCCTCTCGGAAGTCACTGCTGCGGAGGGCGGCATCATCCTCTTTATCGACGAAATGCACACCCTTATCGGTGCAGGCAAGGCGGATGGCGCGATGGACGCGTCAAATCTCCTGAAGCCCGCTCTGGCGCGTGGCGAATTGCATTGTGTCGGTGCCACGACGCTTGACGAATACCGCAAGCATGTCGAGAAAGACGCAGCACTTGCCCGCCGCTTCCAGCCAATCTTCGTGTCGGAACCCTCCGTCGAGGATACCGTCTCGATTCTGCGCGGCCTCAAGGAAAAATACGAGATGCATCATGGCGTCCGGATTACGGACGGGGCTATTGTCGCAGCCGCCATGCTGTCAAACCGCTACATTACGGACCGTTTTCTGCCGGATAAAGCCATTGATCTGATCGATGAATCCTCCGCGCGTCTCAGAATGCAGGTTGATTCCAAGCCGGAGGAACTCGACGAACTTGATCGCCGGATTGTGCAGCTCCGGATCGAGCAGGAAGCGCTGAAGAAAGAGACGGATCCCGGCTCGAAAGATCGCCTCGGCAAGATCGAGCAGGAAATGTCCGGACTTGAAGAAAAATCCTCGACCCTCACGCAGCGATGGAAGGCCGAGAAAGAAAAACTCGGCGCGGCGCAAAAACTCAAAGAGCAGTTGGAGCAGGCGCGAACCGACCTTGCCAACGCCCAGCGGCGCGGAGAATACCAAAAAGCCGGCGAATTGGCTTACGGGCTTATTCCCGACCTCGAAAAGCGCCTTGCTGCTAATGAAGGTTCGGATGCCTCTGGTGCCATGGTTGCAGAAGCCGTGACCGCCAACGATATCGCGCAGGTCGTATCGCGTTGGACGGGCGTTCCCGTCGACAAAATACTCGAAGGCGAGAAGGACAAGCTCCTGAAAATGGAGACTGAACTTGCCCGCCGAGTCGTAGGGCAAGAAGAGGCGGTGATTGCCGTCTCGACAGCGATCCGGCGTGCGCGGGCGGGGCTTCAGGATCCGAACCGCCCCATCGGCTCGTTCATGTTTCTCGGGCCGACCGGTGTCGGCAAGACGGAGCTTACCAAGGCGCTCGCCGCCTATCTGTTCGATGATGAAACCGCACTGATCCGCGTCGACATGTCGGAATATATGGAGAAACACTCCGTTGCCCGACTGATCGGCGCGCCTCCAGGCTATGTCGGCTACGAGGAGGGCGGCGCGCTCACCGAGGCCGTGCGTCGCAGGCCCTATCAGGTGATCCTGTTCGACGAGATCGAGAAGGCGCATCCCGATGTTTTCAACGTCCTGCTGCAAATGCTGGATGACGGGCGTCTGACGGATGGGCAGGGCCGCACGGTCGATTTCCGCAATACGCTGATTGTGATGACCTCCAATCTCGGTTCCGACTTCCTCGTCAACCAGACCGAGGGCCATGATACGGACGAGGTGCGCGAGGATGTGATGGGTATCGTCCGCTCCCATTTCCGGCCGGAATTTCTCAACCGGATCGACGAGATCATCCTGTTCCACCGCCTCAAGCGGAACCAGATGGGTACCATTGTCGATATCCAGATGAAACGGCTCGACAAACTCCTGGCAGATCGCAAGATCGTCATCACGTTGGAGCCGGACGCCCGCGATTGGCTTGCCGCCAAGGGCTATGACCCCGCCTACGGGGCACGCCCGCTCAAGCGCGTGATCCAGAAGAACGTGCAGGATCCGCTGGCCGAACTCATCCTCTCTGGTGCGGTCAAGGACGGCGATGCGGTGCCGATTCACGCAGGTCCGCTCGGCCTGATGATTGGCGAATTTGCGGGTGCCCGCGAAGCAGTGCCTAAAAACGTCAAGCTGAACTGATCATCCGCTGAACACTGCCGGAGCACCGCAACAGCTCCGGCAATTCAGGGTCACCGCTCGATCATCACGAGCGTGCGCGTCTCATCGCCCTCGCGTGTTTGAACAATGCGTCCGAGTTTCGCCATCTCGATCTCGGAATGATGAAACCGATACCCGTCAGCGCCGGCCTTGATCGAATCCATCAGAATGGAGCGGATCGGACAGGCATGGTCGATCCTCTCGATTGAACGCTCAATCGTGTCAAAATCGACCATATGGATCCAGTTCACAAGCACGAGGCAATCAATCTGCCGGACATTATGCTGCTTGAGCGTCGCAATAATCCCGTCCGGCTCCTGAAAGTCCCCCGGCGCGAGCACAATCGTCCGCGGCAGCAACCAACGTGCGGCCCGCAACACCGCGAGCTCACGGTCGAAACCGAACGTCTTTCCGCTCGAAACCCGCCCGATCAGATTGCCAAGTCCTGTTCCGATCTCGACAACACAGTCCGGCTTGCGTGCATTGATCATATCAACGACCTTGGCCTTGTAAGGTCGGCTAAAATAGGTGCCGCTCACATGCCACGGATCGAACCTGTAAATCAACCGCAATACGCGGTTCGACAGTCCCGATGCGCCCGCTTTGACCAGATTGGCGAGACCGATCTCGCGGATCTTCTGACGAAGTCTGTAGATATATGTGCCCATACGTCACACGAGATATCAAGAAATGTGACGCTTTAATGACCTATAATTAAAAATCTACAGATCTAGCCCCTCGGCCGAGGGCCGCAACTCTTCGAGGCTCTCGCGCATGGACTCGTTTTGCGGGTAGATTTCCAGCGCCTGTTCAAACGCCCTGAAAGCGCGTTTATCATCCCCCAGCGACCGGTAAATCAGTCCCAACCCTGAAATTGCACCGTAATGGCGTGGCTCCAGACGCAGCACTTCGCCGATATCTGCAACCGAGCGCCGGTAATCATCCGTCAGAAAGAAAACCGTTGCCCGGCGATTCCACGCCTCGGCCCAGTCAGGCTGAAGCACGACGAGGCGGTCAAGAATCTCGATGGCGAGCGGAAAATCCTCCTCCGCTATCGCCTCGTCGGCCCGTTCCATCAAGAGATCAGCCGTATCACTTCCGGACTGAGACCAGAGCCGCTGGATCTCACTGGCAATACGGGCACCCTCCGGTCCCGTTTCCGCTGTCTTTAGCCTTTCGAACAATGCGTCGAGTTCCCGGCTATTCTGCTGTCCGGTCGACTGGATCATCTCGGCGGCATGGAGAGAAAAAGGTATCATCATCGCGAGGACCACCGCGATCCGGATCATCAAGCCTGCTGAACCTCTTGAGACCATGAGCATCCGATCAAATCTCCCCGCAGGCCCGATCACCGGTTCACGAGAGTGCGCCCATAATCGGGGAATTCAAGACTTCCTTAAGTCTGTCGGAATCCATGACCACAGCGATCCGCCCGCCCCGTCGGCCACTCTGCCGCGGCCCGAAGCGCTCCTCGGACGGCGTCCGCTTGAAGTGCTCACTGTAGCATTTTGAAAAATGCGATGCCGAGACAAACCCGCAGGCCAGTGCCACCGAAAGGATCGGCATGCTGGTCTGAAGCAGTAAATGCCGCGCGCGTCCAAGCCGCAACCCGAGATAATAGCGTGTCGGCGTCTGACCGATATATTTCTGGAACAGCCGCTCCAACTGGCGTGCCGAAAAGCCGACCCGGACAGCCAGTTCGCTGCATGAGAGCGGTTCCTCGATATTCTGTTCCATCTTTGCCACAACCGCGAGGACACGCTGATTGGCAACGCCGAGGCGCGCACGAAGTTCCATCCGCTGCCGCTCATTGGCACTTCGCATCCGGTGATGGATCAATTCGTCCGTGACACTGGCAGCGACATCCTGTCCGCAGCGATGACTGATCATAGAGAGCATCATGTCGATGGCCGCCGTCCCGCCTGCACAGGTAAAGCGGTTTCGGTCGATCTCGAACAATTCGTCCGTTACATCGAGGTTCGGAAACTCCTCCCGGAAGGATTGATGGTTTTCCCAATGTATCGTGCACCGATATCCTTCAAGCAGTCCTGCCTTCGCCAGCACATAACTCCCCGTGCAGACAGCCCCGATCGATACGCCATAAAAGGCGAGGCGCCGCAGCTTGGCGATCAGCGCGCTGTGATCTTGCCGCTGGATGTCAATCCCGCCGCATACGACCACGTTCGGCATTGGCCCGATATCTCCGATGCTCCCGTTTGCCTCGAGTCGGATGCCGTTCGATGCAGTTATGGGCCTGCCGTCGATGGAATATATTTTCCAGTCATATAATTGCTGACCCGCAGCACGGTTCGCCAGCCGCAACGGCTCGATCAGGGATGTGAATGCAATCATCGAAAAGTCATGCACAAGCACCAGACCAAGCGTCTGTGTCGCAATTTGTGACGAATGAAAACGCTCATTAACTGGATTCATGCTGCATGCACTCTTGGTTTAAGCCAGTCCGCCATCATCATGACCATGTTCAAAAAACACCAGCATGACGAATTTAGACAAAAAATTCACATAAGTGCAAGACCTATCCCGTGAACGACTTCAATTTCGGAATGCGCGACAACATGCAATAGATGTGGGCCCGATTCGGCATGTCGTGAATCAACAAACACTCTGACGATCATCGTCGGGCAGCGTCCAATAGGTGTATCGGTAGAGATCCTCGAAGCCGAGCGACTCATAAAGCGAGCATGCCGCCATATTGGCGGACTCGACCTGCAGGTAAGCCTGTTTGCCGCCATTCAAACCGCACCACTCCAGCAACGCCGCCATGATGGCGCGTGCAAGCCCGCGCTTGCGGGCTTCGGGCAGGGTCATGATTTGGAAGATACCGGCCAGCCCCTCGCCGCACGCCGCCCGGCCAACAGCCAGAAGTCGACCATCCTCGCCAATGCTCGCAAACCGCTGCGGCATCGTCACACGATCCAGCAGCGCACCAATGCTGTGTTGGGCTTCAGGCCCGTCGCGATGCATCTCGGCATAGGCCGCGAGCCACCCCTCATGCGGCGTGGATGCAAGCGTAACATGATTACTACCGCCTGAACCCCGTCCGGCAAGATCGACCATCTGGACACGGGTCTCGTCGACGCCGAAAACCCCCATGCTTTCAAGTGTGGGGGCGCATTCCGGCCCCGCAAGCGGTGTCAACCGGACGTGACAGCGCGCTCCGCGTTCCAAACACAATTCCTGGGCGCGCCGCAGAATATCAGGAAATCGTTCCGAATCAGGCATCATGGCGTTCAGCGAATTGACCCGTTTCGATGTCAGGCCGGGGGAGAAACGCATCTCCCATCCACCCAGTCCTTCGGTATGGATTGCGGGCCACGCCGCCGCGCAGTGTCGCTCGATCCGAACGACCCTGTCAGCAATACTGTTCTCGGTCATTAAAGCGTTCTTTCAACTCATGTCTTGTTCTTTGCTTCGCGCAATGCGGCCAAAACGTCGACGGGGGAAGCTCCCGAAAGCCCCATTGAAGCAGCAATCTCGGGCTGTGCCGCGCGCATGAACGGATTTGTTGCCTTCTCTGCCCCAACGGTCGTCGGTAGCGTGAAAGCGCCTTGAGTGCGCAAGGTCTCAACTTCGGCAACACGTGCTGCCAACGCGGCATTTTCCGGATCAACGCCCACCGCAAATCGTGCATTTGCCAGCGTGTATTCGTGACCGCAATAAACCAGCGTCTCATCGGGCAATGAAGCAAGCTTACCGAGAGATGCCCACATTTCCGATGCCGCTCCCTCGAACAGGCGTCCGCACCCGAGGGAAAACAACGTATCGCCCGTGAAAACGATATTCTCCGATTTACAGTAATAGACAATGTGGCCACTCGTATGGCCGGGAGTTTCTATCACATCGAACAGAGTGTCTCCGAACCATACTTCATCTCCCTCGAACACGAATTCATCGACAAACGGAATGCGATGTTCGTCCAGAATCGAGGCATAAACGTAGGCATGGTATCGTTCTTTCAAACGCTCAATCCCTGCAATATGATCGGCGTGATGATGCGTGACCAGAATGTGCGTCAGTCTCCAGCTTTTTTCAGCCAACACGGCTTCAATAGCATCTGCATCTCCAGCATCGATGCTGGCAGTCATTCCCTTTTCCGGATTGTGCAATAAGATACCGAGATTATCGGGGCCGATCAGGAACTGCTCGATTATTAGTGCCATAATTAGCCCCCATGCTGTATTGAACTCTAATTCATATCTGAAATTGTGTCAGGTTTCGCAATGCCGCTCGATGTTGTCGATCTGAGAAATTTCTATGCGGGCACTCTGGGACGGGTGACCCGGCGCCTTCTGTCCGAAACTATCAGGGAGCGATGGAAAAATACAAGGGCTCTTGCGACGCTCGGAATTGGTTATGCCACACCCTATCTCGGCCAGTTTCAGGAGGAATCAGAGCGGGTACTCGCCTTCATGCCGGAGGGTCAGGGTGTCGTGAACTGGCCCTCGAACGGGGTTTCGTCAACGGCTCTTGTCCGCGCAACAATGCTGCCTCTGCCCGATACGTGTATTGATCGCATTCTTGTCATTCATGGACTGGAGATTGAGGAAAGCCCGGGAGAAATGCTCTCGGAGCTCTGGCGCGTGCTGACGCCGGGCGGGCGTATCATCGCAATCGTCCCGAATCGAAGCGGCTTCTGGGCACGTGTTGACACGACTCCTTTCGGTCAGGGACAACCCTTTTCGCGGCGACAACTGAACAATCTGCTTCGCGACTCGCTCTTTTCGCCGATTCACTGGGCGGAAGCACTCTATGTGCCACCGGTCCAACGCCCGCTCTTTCTGAAATCGGCGGATGTCTGGGAACGGATGGGCTCCGTCCTGCCGCTCCCGGTGGCTGGCGTTCATCTTGTCGAAGCCACGAAACTGTTGCATCGCCCAATGACAGTCAGAAGGGTACGACACACGCAAGGTGTTCTGTCACCGGTTTTCGTACCCGCCACTCAGGCACGTCTTGACGAAAACATTTGCAAGGGCCACTAGTACCGCCCGGTCTGCGATCTTCTGCCCAGCTGGTGAAGGGTCACGCGGAAATTGAATGATCATGCAGGTAATGGCAGTTTTGATGCGCAGTTATCTCGATTTTGAAAAACCCGTTGCGGAGATCGAAGCAAAAGCCGACGAACTTCGTGCCTTGCTTGCCACGAATGGAGCGCCAGGTATTACCGACGAGATCCGGCGGTCGGAGAACCGGGCGGAGGCCGCGCTCAAGGAACTCTACAGCGCCCTGACACCTTGGCAGAAGATGATGGTTGCCCGACATCCGATGCGACCGCATTTCAAAGATTACGTCACCCGCCTGATCGATGATTTCACGGCGCTTTCCGGCGATCGGGCCTTCGGCGAGGACGAGGCCATCATGGCAGGTATCGGCCGTTTCCGGGGACGCTCCGTTGCAATTATCGGGCAGGAGAAGGGTTCGGACACGGAAACACGCTTGCGCCACAATTTCGGTATGGCCATGCCGGAGGGTTACCGCAAGGCTGTCCGAATCATGGCGATGGCGGAACGGTTCGGCATGCCTGTTCTCTCATTCATCGATACGGCAGGTGCCTATCCCGGGATCGCGGCCGAGGAACGCGGGCAGGCAGAGGCGATCGCCCGATCAACCGACGCCTGCCTCGGGCTTGGTGTTCCGAACATCTCTGTCATTATCGGCGAGGGTGGTTCGGGAGGTGCAGTAGCAATCGCCAGCACGAACATTGTCATGATGCTTGAGCATTCCGTCTACACGGTCGCCTCGCCGGAAGCCTCCGCATCGATTTTGTGGCGTGACGCGGGCCGAGCGCAGGACGCGGCAACCGCCATGAAGATCACCGCGCAGGATTTGTTGCGGTTCGGCATCATCGATACCATCATCACCGAACCCGTTGGTGGCGCCCACCGGCTTCCGGAGCAGGCGATTGAAGCTGTCGGTGATGCCTTGGAGAGAGCCCTGGCACCACTTGTCGCTGTCGCACCGGACGAATTGCGTAATCAGCGCTGCCAGAAATTTCTCGCGATCGGTCGCAAGATTTGAATACAGTGGCGAGATAAGCTACAGTGGCTTCGTATCGTGGCCCGTGATTAATGCCTGATAAATATTTTTTGTTTAAATATTTGACGACAAACAGTTTGCCTGAGCCGAGGGGACCTTATGACGTCTTGGATGACACGGAGTGTTGTGTTGATTGCGGTTGCGGCAGTGGCGGCAGGCTGTTCCACGGAAACAACTCAGAAATCTGCACGGGCATCAGCACCGATTCCGGCGGCGACACTGTCATCCATGGTGAATATCGGCGTTGACAGGACGTCTCCCGTCCTGATTCGCGCCTACAAGAAAGAATCCGAGATTGAAATCTGGAAGCAGACGGCAAGTGGCGAATACGCTTTGCTGAAAACTTACCCTGTGTGCCGCTGGTCAGGCCAGCTCGGCCCCAAAAAGCGCGAAGGCGACCGTCAGGTTCCCGAAGGCTTCTACACCGTCACGCCCGGCCAGATGAACCCGAATTCAAACCACTGGCTGTCTTTCAATGTCGGATATCCAAACCCTCTCGAACGGTCGCTTGGCCGCAATGGCGGCGACATCATGGTTCATGGCACATGCTCGTCGCGCGGATGTTTCGCGATGACAAATCGACAGATGGAGGAAATCTACGCTATCGTCCGTGAAGCCTTCCTCGGCGGCCAGAAATCCATGCAGTTCCAGTCCTATCCGTTCCGGATGACAGCTGAAAACTTTGCAAAATTCCGCAACGACCCGAACATCACCTTCTGGAGAAATCTCAAAGAGGGCAGCGACCGTTTCGACGTTTCAAAGCGCGCACCATCGGTTGGTTATTGTGGGACACGGTACACGTTCAATACCGATAGCGAGCCGTCCTGCTCCGGCGACGAGCCTGCGGATGCCATCGACTCAGCGGTCGTCGCCAAACAGAAGGCGGATGACGCACGGATCGCGTCCCTTGTATCAGCGGGCACACGTTCCATCAGCATGCAGTATGCCGATGGCGACCAGCATAACTCCTTCCGATCTCTGCACCAGTCTCCGGAATTCAAGAAAATGGACGCGGCAGGTGAATTCAGCCGCCCCGAAGCACTCGCACAGATTAGCGAGGTACCATTCGAGGCGGCGGGCTCGCGGGCAACGAATGTCGCAAGCGTGGCGACGTCGGGCGCCTCGAAGCTGGCGTCGACCCCGATCACACCGGCTCCTTCGCTGTTCTCGATCGGCTCGTTGCTAAGAAATGCCACACCTTCGGAGGGGGTAACGATCAGTACTGCCCGCGCCGAGGAGTTTCCGGTTTTCGATTGGTTCAGGTTCGATGAAAATCCGCCGAGCTTTCCGGCTGACATCCCGCTCCCGCCGCGACGCGGCTGACATCTAGAGCCAGTGGCGGGGATAGACTTCCCGGCGAAGGCGGTTGATTACAACGCCTGTCGCGATCACAAACAGGCTGCCCGCAGCGATCGGGACAAAAATCACTTCCCAGGAAGCTTGGCTGACAATTACAAAATAGATCGTTGCCGCGGCGGGTGCGTGCACCGTCCGCGTCAAAATCATAGCTGCAACCGAGAGAAAAAACGCGCTCGCGACCACAAGTTCCGGTCGGGGCAGAAAATGCATGACCGCGATCGAGATCGCCGCGCAGAGTACCTGACCGCCTAGAAGCGCACGCGGTTGTGCCATCGCCGACTCCGGCACCGCGATCACGAGAAATAAAGATGCAGCCAGAGGCGGAACAAACAAACTCGCCCCGAGGGCAGGCCCCGCCGCATCGGCGAGAGCAGCCACGACTGCAATCGCCGCAGCAACAATGATCGCCTTGACTACACGATGCTCGCGATAGCGCAACAGGTTCTGACGGGGCGGTAACCGATCAGGCAGGGCTCACTCCTCAATATCTGGTACCCAACGCCGATGGAGTAAGCACGTCCCTAAACCAGAGCCCCATGGCAGTGCTTGTATTTCTTTCCGGAGCCGCACGGACATAGCTCGTTACGGCCGACACGACCCCAAGTCGACGGATTGTGTGCGTCGCGTTCCTGGGTTGCTCGTGCCCGTGGCTCCGCAAAAGCGAGACCCGCGAGAGCCATTTCGTCTGAACCAGTTGTCGCATCGATATGGCTGGCCTCCAGTGGCGGCAATTCCGGCTGCGGCGGCGCCTGAAACATCACTTCCACCCGCATGAGTTGTCCGGTCACCTGCTCGCGCAGATTGCCGATCAATCCGTCGAAAAGTTCAAACGCCTCCTGCTTGTACTCGTTGAGCGGATCCCGCTGCCCATACCCGCGCCAGCCAATCACCTGACGCAAATGATCAAGCGTCACGAGATGCTCGCGCCACAAATGATCCAGTGTCTGCAACAGCACCTGCTTTTCAACGTAAGTCATGACATCCGGCGTGTTTCTTTCGATCCGCCGCTCATAGGCCTCGTCCGACGCCGCTCTCAGCCGGTCGCGCATTTCCTCGTCGGCAATGCCTTCCTCCTTCGCCCAGTCTGCCGCAGGCGCACTGAAACCGAGTGCCTTGCCGGATTCAATTGCCAATCCCGCGATGTCCCATTGCTCGGGATAAGCTCCTTCCGGAATATGCGTGGCAATCAGATCGTCAATCACACCATGCCGCATTTCATCAATGATCGGCCTGACGCTCTCTTCCGCCATGAATTCGCGACGTTGTTCGAAAATGACCTTGCGCTGGTCATTCATCACGTCATCATATTTCAGAATATTCTTCCGAAGATCGAAGTTGCGCGCCTCGACCTTTTGCTGCGCCTTCTCGATTGCCTTGTTGATCCACGGATGAATAATCGCCTCGTCTTCCTTCAGACCCAGCTTCTGCAGCATGCCGTCCATCCGGTCGGAGCCGAAAATCCGCATCAGATCGTCCTGCAAAGACAGGAAGAATTTTGATTGCCCCGGATCACCCTGTCGGCCGGAGCGTCCGCGCAGCTGGTTGTCGATACGGCGGCTTTCGTGCCGCTCGGTGCCCACGACATAGAGCCCGCCCGCCGCCAGCGCCAATTGCTTGAGCTCCGCCACTTCAGTACGGATCTTCGTCTCTGCCCCCGCCCGCTCAGTGAGGTCCGTCACATCCGCCAATTCGTGGCGGATGCGCATATCGGCATTGCCGCCCAATTGGATATCCGTGCCGCGCCCTGCCATATTGGTCGCAATCGTAATTGCGCCGGGCACACCTGCCTGCGCCACAATAAACGCTTCCTGCTCGTGGAAACGGGCATTCAGCACCGCGAACGTCTTTGACGGCTTTCCCGACCGCGCCGACGCATAAAGCGGCAGCAACGCCTTCGGATCGGTAAAATCAATCAGCTTGTAGCCTTCCTTGACCAGAAAATCCGCCAGATATTCCGATTTCTCGATCGACGTCGTCCCCACCAGCAAGGGTTGTCCCTTCTGGTTTGCCGTTTCGATCTCGCGAACAATAGCGCGATATTTCTCCGCCGCAGTCCGGTAGACCTCGTCGTCCTCGTCAAGTCGCGCAACTGTCACATTGGTCGGGATCTCGACGACATCGAGCTTGTAAATATCCATGAATTCGTCAGCCTCGGTCGCAGCCGTTCCGGTCATGCCCGCAAGCTTCGTGTAAAGCCTGAAATAATTCTGGAAGGTGATCGAGGCAAGCGTCTGGTTTTCCGGCTGCACCTGGACATGCTCCTTCGCTTCGAGCGCCTGATGCAAGCCTTCGGAATAACGCCGTCCCGGCATCATGCGGCCGGTAAATTCATCGATGATCACCACTTCATTGTTACGGACGATATAATCCTTGTCCCGCTTGAACAGCGTATGCGCCCGCAGCGCCTGATTGACATGATGCACGAGGGTGGCATTGGCGGCATCGTAAAGGCTTCCCTCTTTGAGAAGGTTTGCCTCCAGCAGCATTCCCTCGATCTGCACATTTCCGGCTTCCGTCAGCGACACGGAGCGCTGCTTTTCATCAAGATCGAAGTGCTCGGACGCAAGACGGGGCAGCAAGGCATCAATCGCGTTGTAAAGCTCGGATCGGTCATCGAGCGGCCCGGAAATAATCAGCGGTGTGCGCGCCTCGTCGACCAGAATCGAATCAACTTCATCGACTATCGCAAAATGGTGTCCGCGCTGCGTCATCTGTGCGAGTTCGTACTTCATGTTGTCACGCAGATAATCAAAGCCGAATTCATTGTTGGTACCGTAGGTGATATCGGCAGCATAGGCCTCCGCCCTCTGGCGATCATCGAGACCATGAACGATAACGCCGACGGAGAGCCCCAGAAAACCGTAGATCCGGCCCATCCATTCCGAGTCACGCCGCGCCAGATAATCATTCACTGTGACTACGTGTACGCCTTTTCCCGTCAATGCGTTCAGATAGGTCGGCAAGGTTGCAACGAGCGTCTTGCCCTCGCCCGTCTTCATTTCTGCGATCGAGCCTTCATGCAGCACCATGCCGCCAATCAGCTGGACATCGAAATGACGCTGCCCGAGCGTCCTTTTCGCTGCCTCCCGCACCGTAGCGAAGGCGGGCACCAGGAGGTCATCGAGCGAGCGCCCGGCGGCGAGCTGGGCGCGGAAGTCCACCGTGCGTGCTTTCAACGCATCATCGCTCAACGCCGAGACTTCCGCCTCAAGCGCATTGATCGCCTGAACCTTTGGAGCAAATGTTTTGAGACGGCGATCATTCGCCGAACCGAAAATCTTCTTGGCTAGTGCGCCGAACATCTCAGACCTTTCACCGCAGCACGGTGTGCTGCCATCGCAAACCAGATTTCTGACACGACCTAGATAAGCACTTCGCAGGAAAATTCAAAGTGCGCTCTCGAAGCTCTTGCCTTCCGGGCGTGTATCAATCAGTAGTGCGCAGATGGCAATCATTTTTCGAGAAGGCTCGCTCATGCGCCACTTATCTTTCATTCGCAAAATACCCGTTACGGCATGGGGTGCCTTGTCGGTTTCGTTCCTGCTACTCACGCCGCTCGCATTCGCTGCCGATACCGTGGTCGCGAAAGTTGACGGTATGGAAATCACCGAACAGGATATCGCCGTCGCGGCCGAAGATCTCGCCGAAGCGGTGCAACAGATGCCTGAGGAGAAGCGCCGTGATTATTATATCGCCTACCTCGCCGATCTGCGGCTTGCCTCGAAAGCTGCACGCGAAGCCAAGCTCGACGAGAGTGCAGATTTCAAGCGTCGCATAGCCTACCGGAACGACAAGGTTCTTTTAGAAGAATATCTCGCTGTCGAAGCCCGTAAATCAGTGACCGAAACCAGTATGCGCGCGCTTTATGACGAATCAGTCAAACAGTTGAAGCCGGAGACGGAAGTGCGTGCCCGTCACGTCCTCGTCGAAACAGAAGACGCGGCGAAGGCCGTCGTTACCCGCCTCAAAGCAGGTGAGGATTTTGCCAAGGTCGCTGGCGAAGTCTCCAAGGATCCCGGCTCGGGCGCGGAAGGGGGCGATCTGGGCTATTTTACGAAGGAAAGAATGGTTCCAGAGTTCTCGACCGCCGCATTCGCGATGAAAGTCGGTGACATTTCGGATCCTGTCAAAAGCCAGTTCGGCTTCCACGTTATCAAGGTCGAGGATATTCGCGAACGTCCCGTCCCCGGCTTCGATGAGGTCAAAGGCCAGATCGAACAATATCTGATCCGGAAGACTCAGCAGGAAGCCGTCATGGCGTTACGCGCAAAGGCCAAGATCGAACGGGTCGATCCGCCCGCACAATAACCATCCGCCGGACCGGAGAGGCCCAGCCCTCACCGGTCCGCCGATCGGAGTTCAGGGCCATGGCCAGTACCGTGTCTCCTCTTGCCCCTTCAGCTTTCCCGACGCTTCCCGCGGTTGAGGGCGTCACCTTTGCAACGGCCGAAGCAGGCATTCGCTATAAGGGCCGGACCGATGTCCTCCTCGTTGCCATGCCAGCGGGAACCCAAGCGGCTGGCGTTTTTACGCGGTCGAAATGCCCTTCGGCGGCCGTCGACTGGTGCCGGAATGCCCTCAAAGGCGGATCAATCCGGGGCCTCATCGTCAATTCCGGTAATGCCAATGCCTTCACCGGCAAAATTGGCGCCGAGTCGACGCGCCACACCGCCGGGCAAGCTGCCAAGGCGCTCGGTTGCAAACCCGATGAAATCCTTCTCGCCTCGACCGGCGTCATCGGCGAACCGCTCGACGCCCGCAAATTCGATCCGGTTCTGCCCGATTGCGTCCGCCACGCCGCAGGCGAGCCATGGATCGACGCCGCCAAAGCCATCATGACGACCGACACCTATCCGAAAGGTGCAACCGTAACAGCAACCATTGACGGCGTCTCCGTCACCATTAACGGCATTGCCAAGGGCGCAGGCATGATCGCGCCCGACATGGCAACCATGCTGTCCTTCGTTTTCACCGACGCCGCCATCGACGCGCCAGTGCTTCAGGCGCTGCTTTCGCGCTCGGTCAAAACATCCTTCAATGCGATCACGGTCGATAGTGACACCTCGACCTCGGACACACTGATCCTCTGCGCAACCGGCATGGCAGCAAAAAGAGGTGCCCCGAGAATCACCTCGCCATCTGATCGGCGTCTGGCAGGGTTCCGCAAGGCGCTTGACCGATTGATCCTTGATCTTGCCCATCAGGTTGTCCGCGATGGCGAAGGCGCGCGGCATTTCGTTTCGATCAACGTCAAAGGCGCGACGACTTCCGCCTCAGCCAAGAAAATCGCCAAATCCATCGCCGACTCACCGCTGGTCAAAACCGCAATCGCCGGCGAAGATGCCAATTGGGGCCGCATCGTTGCCGCCATCGGCAAAGCGGGTGAACCCGCCGATCGCGACCGGATCGCCATCTTCTTCGGTGAATACCGCGTGGCCGCCAACGGAATGCGTGATCCGTCGTATAGCGAGGAAACAGTCTCCGGCTACATGAAGAGCGAGAACATCGCCATCACCGTTGATATTGGCTTGGGGAAAGGCCAGTTCACGGTCTGGACCTGCGACCTCACAAAAGAATATGTCGAGATCAACGGCGATTACCGGAGTTGAGACGTTCTGCGCCTTGCACCGGCGGCTCACGCCGTCTAACGCTTTTCTGACCTGTTTTGCGAATCGAGGCTCCCATGAAAGCCCGTATTACCGTTACCTTGAAAAATGGCGTTCTCGACCCTCAGGGCAAAGCCATTGAAGGTGCGCTGAAATCCTTCGGTCTCGAGGGAGTTGGCAGCGTCCGGCAGGGCAAAGTGTTCGATATCGAACTCGACTCGAACGACCCCGCCAAGGCGGAAGGGCTCTTGAAAAGCGCCTGCGAAAAACTCCTCGCCAACACCGTCATTGAAAACTACCGAATCGAGATCCTCGGCTGAAAGCGCTCCCATGAAATCAGCCGTCATTACATTCCCGGGCTCCAACCGCGAAGACGATGTCATTCGTGCCCTTCGTCAGGCAACCGGCCATGAGCCTGTTTCGATCTGGCATCAGGACGCAGACTTGCCACGAGGTACAAATCTCGTCGTGCTTCCCGGTGGCTTTTCCTATGGCGATTATCTCCGCTGCGGTGCCATTGCGGCCCGCGCACCCGTCATGGATGCGGTTCGCGCCCATGCCGCAAGGGGCGGGCTTGTCCTGGGCATCTGCAACGGCTTCCAAATCCTCGTCGAATCAGGCCTTCTGCCCGGCGTTCTCATGCGCAACGCCGGCCTGAAATTCATCTGCAGGATGCAGCACCTCAAAGTGGGCCGCACGGACACCGCTTTCACCTCGCACTATTCAACGGGCGACATTATCAAAGTTGCAATCGCGCATGGCGAAGGCAATTACGTCGCCGACGCCGAAACGATTGCCCGCCTTGAAGGCGAAAACCGCGTTGCCTTCCGCTATTGCGATGCGCAGGGCGACACCAAAGCAGGCAATCCGAACGGATCCCTCAATGATATTGCCGGTATCTACTCCGAAAAACTCAACGTGCTCGGCATGATGCCCCATCCCGAAAACCTGATCGAGGCACTCGTCGGCGGTACGGATGGCCGCGGACTGTTCGAGAGTCTCTCGGCCTGTCGGGGAGCCGCCTGATGAAAAACGCCATCGCAATCACCCCCGAACTCGTCGCCCAGCACGGTCTGAAGCCTGATGAATATCAGCGTATTCTGAAGCTGATCGGCCGCGCGCCGACGCTGACCGAACTCGGCATTTTCTCCGCCATGTGGAACGAGCATTGTTCCTACAAATCCTCGCGCCTGCACCTAAAGGGCCTACCCACCAAAGCGCCGTGGGTCATTCAGGGCCCCGGCGAGAATGCCGGCGTGATCGACATTGGCGACGGCCTCGCCTGCGTCTTCAAGATGGAGAGTCACAACCATCCGAGCTTCATCGAACCCTATCACGGCGCGACTACCGGCGTCGGCGGTATTTTGCGCGATGTGTTCACCATGGGCGCGCGTCCCGTTGCCTGTCTCAATGCCTTGCGCTTCGGTTCACCCGACCACCCGAAAACCCGCCGCCTCGTCTCCGGCGTCGTTGCGGGCATTGGCGGCTATGGCAATTCCTTCGGCGTGCCGACCGTTGGCGGGCAGATGGGGTTCCATTCGCGCTATGACGGCAATATTCTGGTTAACGCCATGGCCGTCGGCATCGCCAAAGCGGACGAGATTTTCTACGCCAAAGCCACCGGCATCGGCAATCCGATCGTCTATCTCGGCTCGAAAACCGGTCGCGACGGCATTCACGGCGCGACAATGGCCTCAGCCGCCTTCGACGATTCAGCCGAAGAAAAACGCCCCACCGTTCAAGTCGGCGACCCGTTCGCCGAAAAGCTCCTGCTGGAGGCCTGCCTCGAACTGATGCAGTCGGGTTCCGTCATCGCCATTCAGGATATGGGCGCCGCCGGCCTCACCTCCTCCGCCGTCGAGATGGGAGCGAAAGGCGATCTCGGCATCGAACTCGATCTCGACAAAGTCCCCTGCCGCGAAGAGGGCATGACCGCCTACGAGATGATGCTCTCCGAGAGCCAGGAGCGCATGCTCATGGTGCTGCACCCGGCCAAAGCCGGGCAAGCCGAGGCGATCTTCCGCAAATGGGGCCTCGATTTCGCAATCATCGGCAAGACAACCGACACGCTCCGTTTCGTCGTCAAGCACCATGGCGAGACAATGGCCGACCTGCCGATCAAGGAACTCGGCGACGAAGCCCCCCTCTATGACCGCCCCTATGTCGAGACGCCGAAGCGCCCCTTGCTCGATCCTGAAAACATCCCGTCACCCGTCTCGAACCGCGCCGCCCTCCTCCACCTGATCGGTTCGCCCGACCTCGCCTCGAAGCGCTGGGTCTGGGAGCAATATGACCATCTGATCCTCGGCAATACGGTCCAGCAACCCGGCGGCGATTCCGCAGTCATCCGCATCGGCGACGGTCCGCGCGGTCTGGCGCTCACCGCCGATGTCACGCCGCGCTATTGCGAGGCGGATCCGTTCGAAGGCGGTAAACAGGCCGTGGCCGAGGCCTATCGCAACATCATTTCCGTCGGCGGCACTCCGCGCGCCATCACTGACAATCTCAACTTCGGCAATCCGGAGCGGCCCGACTATATGGGCCAGCTCGTCTATTGCATTCGTGGCATTGGCGAGGCCTGCCGCGTGCTCGATTTCCCTGTCGTGTCCGGCAATGTTTCGCTCTACAACGAAACCAATGGCTGCGGTATTCTGCCAACGCCCACCATTGGCGGCGTCGGCGTGCTCGATGACGTCACCCGCTCCATGACGCTGGCCTTCAAAGCCGCGCACGAGACCATCATTCTCCTCGGCAACACAATAGGCTGGCTCGGCGCCTCGACATGGCTCGCCGAAATCACAGGGCGCGAAGACGGCGCCCCGCCACCCGTCGACCTCGCACTTGAACAACAAACCGGCGAACTCGTGCTGGGCCTGATCCGCGACGGCCTCGTCACCGCCGTCCACGACCTCTCCGATGGCGGCCTTGCCATCGGCCTTGCTGAAATGGCGATGGCTGGCAAAATCGGCGCCCGCATCAACCATCTGCCGCCAGGCCTCCCCGCGCACGCCGCGCTCTTCGGCGAGGATCAGGGCCGCTACCTTCTCACCGTCGCAACCAATGACCAGATCGCCGAAATCTCGCGGCGCGTCGGCACCTCGGGAAGCGATCTCATCATGCATATTTTGGGCGTCACCGGCGGTGATTCATTGACGCTGCCCGATGAACAACCCATATCCATCGCAGCTCTTGAGACAGCGCATGAACATTGGCTGCCGTCCTACATGGCCGGCGACATATAAAAGGACACTCCCATGGCGATGAATGCCTCCGAAATTGAAGCCATGATCAAGGCTGCTCTGCCCGACGCCAAGATCGAGATCAAGGATCTTGCGGGCGATGGCGACCACTACGCCGCCACCGTCGTCTCGAGCGCGTTTGCCGGCAAAACCCGCGTGCAGCAGCACCAGATGGTCTATGCCGCGCTCAAGGGCAATATGGGCGGCGTCCTGCATGCACTCGCGCTGGCAACATCGGCACCCGCCGCTTGAATACATATCCCTGACAGGCAATACTGATCGAAATAATAACCCGGAGTCCCTGCGATGAGCGCACAAGAAACCATCAAGACCGAAATCACCAGCAATGACGTCGTGCTGTTCATGAAAGGCACGCCACAATTCCCGATGTGCGGCTTTTCCGGCCAGGTCGTCCAGATCCTCGATTATCTCGGCGTCACCTACAAGGGCATCAACGTTCTCGACGATGCCGATCTGCGTCAGGGCATCAAGGATTACGCCAATTGGCCGACCATTCCTCAGCTCTATGTCAAGGGCGAGTTTATCGGCGGCTGCGACATCGTCCGTGAAATGTTCCAGTCCGGCGAACTGGCCACCCATCTCAACACCAATGGCATCGCCGCCCACGCCCCTGCAAGGGCCTGACGCTCGCGATCCATGTCTCGCCGCATTCAAGGCTCGCAGAAACCGCCGTTTCGGTGTATTCTGCGGGCCTTCATCGTTTTGGAGATGATCTCATGACTGCCTCAGCCGCCCGAAAAACGCCGGCCTACGGGGCGATCGCGCTCCGCAAGGACATCATCGACGAACTCGACAAGCTCGCCGCAAAGCTGGGCGTGACCCGCGATGAACTGGCAGAGAAAGCACTTCTGACCGCGATGGAAGACATCGACGATCAGCTATGGGCCGAACAGGCGATAAAGGAGTGGAATGCATCGGACAAAGAGACTGTAACGCTAGAAGAGGTAGAAAAGCAGCTTGGCTTGGACACCTAAAACTCCCTCACTTCAACCGGCCCGCTTCGATCACTGATGTCAACAAGGCCAGCGCATCGGCCGAGTCCCATTCCGCCGGGCCGGCCATGCCGCCGAGCACGCACCCTTTGGCATCCACCAGAAACGTCGTCGGCAGCCCCGTCACGAGGCTTTCCTTGCGCAAGGTCTGGAACGCCTTGCCCTCGGCATCGGTATAGAGCGC
>JBJTDR010000049.1:0-7336 GCA_046092445.1 Hyphomicrobiales bacterium
GGCAACACTACGATGACAATATGTCCAAAGTCTTCTTCGATGAACTGGACATCCCGCGCCCAAAGTACAATCTTGAAATTTCGGGTGGTCAGCACGGTACAATGACAGGCCGTATGCTGGAGGGCGTGGAAAATGTACTCCTGCAAGAAAAACCGGACTGGTTATTGATCTATGGAGACACAAATTCAACCTTGGCCGGAGCGTTGGCAGCAGCCAAGCTGCATATTCCGGTGGCACATGTCGAAGCCGGTTTAAGGTCTTTCAATATGCGCATGCCCGAAGAAGTGAATCGCGTACTTGCGGACCGCGTCTCCTCTCTGCTGTTCTGTCCTACTGAAACCGCGGTTAAAAACTTGATGACAGAAGGGATCGCTCGGGGAGTACACAATGTCGGTGATGTCATGTACGATGTTGCCTTGTTTTACCGAAACCGGGCTCGACAAAGCAGTGTAATTTTGCAAGTGTTGGGCTTGACGGCAAGGTCCTTTGTATTGGCAACCTGCCATCGTGCAGAAAACACCGATGATCCCGAGAGACTAAGCTCAATCCTCTCTGCTCTGACAGAAATCGCTGACGAATTACCGGTTGTGCTGCCTTTACATCCTCGCACTCGGAAGCTGATTGACGACTACGGATTGATGCCGCTCCTCGGCAAGTTGACGCTTACCGAACCCTTGTCCTTTCTGGACATGGTCGCTTTGGAGCAGGCTTCTCAAATTATCCTCACAGACTCTGGCGGCGTACAAAAGGAAGCCTTTTTTTACGGAGTACCCTGCATTACCATGCGTGACGAAACGGAATGGGTTGAAACTGTAGACCTCGGATGGAATCAGTTAGTTGGTGCTTCAAAGCCATCTATTTTGTCTGCCGCAACGGAGCTCATGCGAAAACCGCCGACGGGGACCAGCGCGAAGCCTTACGGGACGGGCGAGGCGGCAATTCACATTCTCGCGTTGATTATCTGAGTGTGTTTTACGACCGAAACATCGATCGATTGAAAGAACAACAACGAAGATCTTCGTATCGGGAGGTTTGGGCCAATTCGTCCAGCTTATCATTGAAGTTCTGCGTCAGCGCAATGATCATGTAGTTGACGTTGATGGCCCGGCAAATGATAGTCGCAAACATTTACATGAACACCTGAGCCTCACGGTTTTCATTGGCTCCTTCGCAATTAGACCAGCGATGGACGAGCTTATCAGCAAATTCAAGCATAACGCGATCATTCACGCAGCTGCGTCTTACAAAGACCCCTACGACTCGTACAACTGCACGCGGGCGAACTGCGTGGGTGGAGCCAATCTGGTTGATGCTGCCTGAAAGTTCGGCGTGACGTGTTTTGTGTATTTCCAAACTGGACTTTGCTAAGGTATCTAGCCGATGCAGCAGCCCATAAGACTGGATCAGTTGTGCTTTCCGCGGCATTCTCGAACGATGTCATCTCACGCCTCGCCAATGTGATCAAGCCGCGCAACATGGCAGGCCCAATTTCCATCTCTGGCCGACGACTCAAGCATGTCATTTGTTATTGACTTCGGGAAAATACAGAGAATTATCAAAGTAGTTTCGGGGATTCTGACTCATCAACAGTCCGGATATAACACCAGCGAACAGTCGGACCCTAAATTCAGGAAAAAATTCAATTGGAATAATATTGTGTTGTCTGTATACAACGTTGCTGGAGACCTTTTTGATGACGCGAAGATTGGCACTCTGAACGCTTTTCGCGGGCACATTCAGTATCGGTCATACGATTTGATCGCTCAATAAGCCTGAACCACCTCGAAGGTGTTTCAGCCCAATCCTTGATTTTTTAGAAAGGTGAAAGCGAATGTTGGCGGCGGGCACTCGGCAGATGTATGGCTGGTGGCAGTGACGTACATTAAATTTAGTTCTTGTTGAGGATCGGTCAATATGTGTGGAATCTTCGGCCTTCTTGCGGATCGCTCGCGTACCCGTGAACAATCATCAGCCGACCTGGATAGCGGCCTGACCCGCATACGGCACCGTGGTCCGGACGGCAATGGAAAATGGATATCCGATGACGGCAGTGTCGCGTTAGGTCATGTGCGTCTCTCGATCATCGATCTGGAAACGGGCGCCCAGCCTATGCTCAGTGACGATGGCCGCTATGCGATGATCTATAACGGCGAAATCTTCAACTACATCGAGTTGCGGGCGGAACTGGGAGACAGCCTGTTTCGTACCCACTCGGATACCGAAGTGATCCTGAGGGCCTTTGAGCGCTGGGGTTCGGACTGTGTGAACAAATTGCGGGGAATGTTTGCAATCGCCATTTGGGATACAGTTGAGCGGCGCCTTTTTTTGGCGCGCGACAGGTTTGGTATTAAGCCGCTCTACTGGGCAAAGACATCGCAGGGCATTTATTTTGCTTCCGAGGTCAAGGCGCTGCTGCCGTTTCTGGACAGGCGCTCTGTCAATAGAGCGGCACTCTCGGATTACTTGACGTTTCAGTTTTGTCTGGGAGAGAAGACGCTGATGGATGGCGTGTGGCAGATGCCAGCCGCTCACATCGCTTACATTTCCCCGGACCAGTTGCCCAATATACAGCGTTACTGTGAAGTGCATTACGAAGTTGATCACATTCATAGCGAGTTCTGGTTTACCGAGCGCCTCCGTGAACTGTTGGAAGATTCTGTGCGAATGCACATGCGGGCAGATGTCGAGGTAGGGAGCTACCTCAGTGGTGGGGTCGACTCCAGTCTGTTGGCGTCATTGGCGCGCCAAATACGTCCGGACGGTCCGTTCAAAACGTTCAATGGACGCTTTTTGGGCGGCCTTGATTTCGACGAATCACAATATGCTGCGGCCCTCGCAGACGAACAGAACATGCAACTTCATGTCACCGACGTGCACGAAGCAGATTTCGTCAACCATATTGCCAAAGTGATCTGGCATCTTGATCAGCCAACAGCGGGTCCAGGGTCGTTTCCACAATATATGGTTTCGCAGCAGGTAGGACAGCATGTAAAAGTGGTTCTTGGCGGACAGGGAGGAGATGAGATATTCGGCGGCTATGCACGTTATTTGGTGGCTTATTTCGAGCAATGCATCAAAGGGGCCATTGACGGTACTCTGCATAATGGCAAATATATCGTGTCTTATGAGTCAATTATTCCTAATCTGGAAACTCTGAGACAGTACAAACCGATGTTGAGCGAGTTCTGGTCGAGCGGACTGTTCGGTGAACGTGACGAGCGTTACTGGCGACTTGTGAACCGGGCAAACACGTTCGGTAGCATTTTGGCCCCGGAGGCGGTTGATCAGCGTGCGACCTTCGAGGAATTCAAAAGCATTTTTTGGGGAGAAAATGTTGGAAAGGGATCATATTTCGACTCGATGACACATTTCGATTTCAAGACGCTGTTGCCGGCTCTGCTCCAGGTTGAGGATCGCATGAGCATGGCGCACGGCGTGGAAGCGAGGGTACCATTCCTTGACCACCCGCTGGTTGAATTTGCAGCCACCATTCCCGCCGATATCAAGTTTCGTAACGGAGAGTTGAAGCGGTTGCCGAAAGCCGTGTTCTCCAATCATCTTCCCGCCGCCATCCGTAACCGCAAAGACAAAATGGGCTTTCCCGTACCATTGAATCTCTGGCTCAGGCGGGGTGGGCCTGCCCGCGACCTCATCGGTGACATTCTGGGCTCGCAGCGTGCTCGGAATCGGCCCTACCTTGGCAATGGCCTCTCGATCGACTCGATCCTCGACTCTCAGAGTGCTTACGGCCGTAACGTATGGGCCTTGTTGAGTCTTGAATTGTGGCACCGTCAGTTTGTCGATGATAATACAGGATGAGGAAGCTCCGTATTCGAGTTCTTTATGCGCCGGAAACTGAGCCACAACGCCCGCAATCCTGATAAATCTTCTGAGTGCACTCCGAACTTGTTGCCCGGAACATCAGTATTCCTTTCTCAATGTGTTCTCACAGCCGGCAGCTCCGCTTGCAAGCCATGATTTCGACGCTATAGTTCACGGTCATACCTCCCTTCAATCACGCTGGGCTGAAGACCGACAGCTGGACAGTATCCGGGAAGATTACGGATTCAACAAGGAATAAGGAATGCTTTCAGTTGATGCCTCCGAAGGAAACACAAAAATGGGGAGCATGAAGCCAACCATTGTAATGTTGACACCAGATCGTCAAATCGACCGCCGGATTTTGCTTTGCGCCGACAGTCTGGAGTCCGCCGGCTGGACTGTGACGATTATTGCGATGCCATTGGATGGAGGAGTTGACAATGACAGGCGCGTCATACGGCTCCGATTGAACCGCGTTCTCGAAATCTACAGGTGGGTAAGAGGTCATCTGACCATGAATGGCCGCCTGATGCGCTGGATGAAGCGGTTAACATGGCGATATCTGGTCAAGCAGGAGTCGTTTTATTCCAGTCTGTTCTACAGCACCGGGTCAAAATATAGACCGTGCGTCTTCGTGGCCAACGACTTACCCGTGTTGCACGTAGCAAGGCAACTGGCCCAGGAGTGCGGTGCGAAGCTGGTGTATGACAGCCATGAGCTCTTTAGTGAACAAGAGTTTTCCGAACACGAGAAGCGGCGGTGGTCGGAGATTGAAGCCAAGCATATCGGTGCGTGCGACGTCGTGATCACGGTCAACCAGTCGATTGCTGCAGAGCTGGAGCGCCGCTATGGTGTCGCTGATGTAAAGGTGATTTATAATGCGGAGCGAACAAGCAAGTCACCACCAGTGACGCGCCGCCTGCATGAAATCTTTGGGCTGCCGCTGGAAAAAAAAATTATTTTGCTTCAGGGGGGGCTGTCTGCCGGGCGAAATCTGGAGACTCTGGTGGAAGCCATGCGTCATGTACAAAACCCATCGGTGGTGCTTGTCGTGCTGGGTGACGGAATCTTGTCGCACGCTCTCGAGAAGCGAGCGCAGCAGCAAGAGCTGAGCGGGCGCGTTTTTTTCCACGCCGCTGTGCCGCAAAACGAATTGCTGGCAATGACTGCAGCTGCAGATGCCGGAGTGATCCCCTATCAGGCAACCTGCCTGAATAATCATTACTGCACGCCAAATAAACTGTTCGAGTTCATTGCAGCCGGTCTTCCTGTATTGGCAACGGATTTGCCGGAAATTAGAAGATTTGTTGTCGGAGAACAGATTGGTCTGGTAGGAGATACGGGCTCCCCTCGGAAGCTGGCGGAATTGATTGATGATTTTTTCTCTGACGAGCAACGCTTTGCCGACTGGCAAGCAAATGTTGCCTCGGCGCGCAAAAATGTATGTTGGGAGCAGGAAGAGAAGAAGCTTGTCAAAATATACGAGGCTTTGCGGTGAAAATATTGGTTGTCTATCAATATTATCAGGGGTCAGCAGCGCCCGGCCATTCCCTTGTATATGAGTTGACCCAGTTTCTTGCCGAACGTGGTCATGACGTTACGGTGGTCTCCGGCGAAACGGGCTACATGCAACCCGACAGGCCGACCTTGCATTGGTATAAGCGCATCATCAGGCGTGAGCGCGATGGCAAAGTAGATGTGGTGCGAACGTATACCTATCCTGAATTGCATAGAAGTTATCTGGGCCGACTACTCGGTATGATCTCGTTCGCTCTTTCATGCCCGTTAGGGCTGTTATCGGTTGCAAAACCGGATGTCGTACTGGCATCTTCGCCACCACTTTTCCCGATGTTTGCAGCTTGGCTGATTTCCAAGATTCGCCGAATTCCCTTCGTATTCGAAGTGCGCGACCTCTGGCCGGCATCGGCTGTTCAGATGGGTATTCTGAAAAATCGGCAACTCGTCGGCATTATGACTTGGATGGAGCATATTTTATATGATCAATCAAAAAAAATCGTGGCTTTGACAGAGGGAATACGTGACGACATCCGCAGCAGAGGCTGGTCGGGGGACAAGATTGAGCTTGTCACCTGTGGAGTTGATTTTGACAAGCTTTATCCCGATCCACAGGGTGCCAAATTTATCCGAGACAAGCTTGGTTGGCAGAAAAAGAAAATTGTCTTGTATTTCGGGGCGCTGGGCGAAGCGAACAACATCTCCGTTACACTTCGTGCAGCGCAGCGCTTGCAGGTACGGAAAGACATCATCTTCGTTTTGATCGGCGAAGGTTTGAAACGGGGTGAAACGGAGAGACAGGTAAAAGAACTTAGCCTCGAAAATGTACTCTTACTCCCCCCGGTTCCGAAGGATGAAGCACGTCCATACATTAACGCGGCAGATGTGTGCTTGGTCACGCTACGGGATATTCCGCTTTTCAATGGTGCCATTCCGACCAAGCTGATTGATTACATGGCGTGTGGCAAGGCGGTGCTCTGCGGAATTCGAGGAGAGGCCGCCAAGATTGTGAAGGGATCCGGTGCTGGTGTTGCGTTCGAACCCGACAATGACGAGCATCTCGGTAAACTCGTCGTTGAACTCCTGGGTGATGCAGCTCTCACGGATCGTATGGGCGCCCAAGGCTTGTCATATGTGCAAAGCCGGTTTTCCGCAATCAAGATGCGTCATCAGATGGAGTCATTATTGCTGACTGTCGCGAATGATACCGGACAAGCCAGTACTCCAGAAGGAAGGTGAGGTTGATAGCGTCGAGCACAATGCGCGTCGCAGTGGTTGGTGCTTCCAGCCAGATTGGGCTATCGCTGATCTCTCGTTTGTCAACTGCCGGTTATCAGCCATATCCCATTCGCCGTGAGGGTCGGGGGACCCATGAAAGTGTTGCGGCGTACGTATTTGACGAAGTATCGGGAAGTTTTGCTCCGCCACTCGATGCCGCCGACGCCGTAATCTCATTGGCACCTCTTCCGACCGTTCAGTTCGCAATAAATGTCGCTAAGTCGTTAAAAGCAAAACGCATTATTGCATTTGGATCCACAGGTCGATTTTCAAAAGCGTTGTCGACTTCTGCCATCGAACGGGATTTTGTTGCGCGGCAGGAGCATGCTGAGTCGTTGTTTTCTAACGAATGCGAGGCAATTGGGATCGGTTGGACATTATTTCGACCGACCATGATTTACGGTGCGGACACTGATCTGAATGTTGCCTTCATCACGTCGTTGATTCGTAGGTTCGGATTTTTTCCGGTACCGTTCGGAGCGGGCGGTTTACGCCAACCTGTCCATGTGGATGATCTCGCTGGTGCATGCGTGTCCGCACTGAGCCATGAAGTAACCATCAATCAGGCATATAATCTGGGCGGAGGTGAAATTCTTAGATTTCCAGAATTTATTCGGAGAATATTCATTTCACAAGGAAAAAGGCCATTTTTGGTTCCCGTCCCAAAGGTGTTGTTTTTTCAGTTGGTAAACCTGATACAGATGTTTCCCAAGACAACATT
>JBJTDR010000050.1:0-3658 GCA_046092445.1 Hyphomicrobiales bacterium
ACAAGAAATAGCCCGCTCCATGAGCGGGCTGTTTTATGAGTACAGGGCACACTTTCAGAATCCGCGACAGGTGCCGCTTCACTTCTTCTCCAGATATTTGGCAATCGTTGCGCGATCGGGCAGATCGGCGCCGAGGCGGCTGCAGGTGATGCTGGCCGCCAGATTGGCCATCCGCATGGCTTTGACCAGAATTTCAGCGGTCAAACCGCCGAATGTCGGTTTTGTCAGGACGTGCTGTTCCCGCAAGCTGGAGAGAAGTGCTGCCAGGAAACTGTCACCCGCGCCAACCGTATCGATCACGTCGACCGCTTTCCCTTTGACGGTGTATGTTTCATGGTTGCCGAACCAGGCGGTTGCACCGTCTCCGCCAGCGGTGACGATCACGAGCCGCGCCCCTTTGCCGAGCCATGCAGCCGCGACCGCCTCAACCGGAACATCCGGATAGAGCGCTGCAATATCCTCTTCACTCGCCTTGACCATATCGGCAAGCGGAAGGAATTTCTCGACAGCCTCGCGCCAGAGCTTCTTGTCGGGAACAATTCCCAGTCTCACATTGGGATCAAGACAGATGAGCGTGTCCGACTTTTTATCCGCGACAATGCCGAGCAAATGCTTTTGCGGATCGGGAAACACCATCAGATAGGAGCCGAGAACAAGCACGTCGACCGGGCTGTTCGCGGCACGGAGCCGGCGTCCCGTCAATTGACGCTCGGCACTCGTACTGACCGGGAAAGAGTAGCTCGGGCTTCCCTGCGCGTCGCGGCTGACAAGGACGAGCATTGTCGGCTCGTTGTATTCTTCCAGAAATCTGTCGCTGACCCCTTCGGAGATCAGCGCATGGCGCAAAGCCTTGCCAAACAGATCGGTCGACAAGCCCGCGCACAGCGCAACCCTCTCTCCAAGCCGTGCCAAGCCGATGGCCAGATTGTAGGGTGCTCCGGCAAGCTTTGCGACCGTATCAATCCTGCCATGGTTGCCGGAGCTGACGAAGAGATCGATCAGGGCTTCGCCGCAAACGACGATGCGTGGGGTTTGGGGCTCAGACATAGGCGATATTATCAATCATCTTGACGCCGCCCTCAGCTTTCATCACCCGCTTGCGCATTCCGCGCTTCAGAATTTCGCCGTAATCATGCCCGGCGAGCGGATTGCACACCCAGACGAACACAAGCGGCTCGGTGCCGGTATTGATCGATCGATGGGCCCAATCCGGCGGAATGAACGCGCACACGCCCGGTTTCATCTCGACGGTGCGGGTTTCGCCATCACGCGATTCGAGCAACAGAATGCCCGTACCCGACTGGGTGTAATAGACCTCGCCCATATCACGGCGTGCATGAAAATGGCCGCGGGTCATGTGAAATTCGCCGCCTATATCGCCGGGATACATGGTTGTCGTACCGAAATAGATATCGGAGTTCTCGGGCCGGTACTCCACCACTTCATAGGTAACCGGATCGTCGCGCTCCCGGACTGCGTGATCGAAAGCCGCTTTGTCCTGATAGATCTCGCGAAGCGCGCTCAGGCGTTTCACATAGTGACCGGAGGCCGGATCGACCGCGCCGGTAACTCCGTTGATGAAAACGCCCATGGGCAGGGCGGAAACCGGTTCGTGCATAAGCGATCCTGTTCAAATGAGGCCACATGCCGCGTGTTCACGGCGCGCTGTTCGGCTCAGAAGACGTAGCGACAAAATCCTCGGACGTAAATGGGACGGCAGTTATTGGAGTGGATTATGACTGCCCGCAATCAAAAAGGGAATTGGTGGGCGCGACAGGGATTGAACCTGTGACCTCTCCCGTGTGAAGGGAACGCACTACCGCTGTGCTACGCGCCCGGAGGAATCGGGCTTAACTCGCAAAACCGCACCATATCCATCCATCAGACGCCTTTATCCGATCAGGCACTTCTTTTCAAGTGATGGAGACAACGGTTCAGACCAGCTGCAGGTCCGGGATCGGGCATGGCGCAACGTGGCATCCCGGCGATCAGGTCGGCCACGCTCTGCCCTTTTCCGAGTCAACAGTATTCCATCGCGATTGATCAGGATTGAACGGACACGATCTTTCACAAAACATCACAGACTGATAAATTATTAACCATGTCCAATGACAAAGATTCCGGTTTATGTAAAAATTGATGTTAATTCGGGTAGCCGAATCGGAATGCCGTCTCGAGTTTTTCTTGTCAAAAACCACGGAAGCCTTGGGTTCACAATGCGCGTCTCCTTGCTCCTCATCATTCTTGCAGGCTTTGGCGTGGTCGGCACGCCTCAGACATCGGTTGCATCGTCGGCGGAACAAAGGGATACGAGTGACTTTGACCGGACCATTCGCGAATGGTCGGCGGGTGACCCACTCGTTCGGCGGGAAACTGTCGATTACCCGACCGATGCGGTTGCAGGAACGATTTTCGTCTCAACGGCCGAGCGGCGTCTCTATCTGGTGCTCGGTGACGGCAAGGCGATGCGGTATGGAATTGGCGTTGCGCGCGAGGGGTTCGAGTGGTCGGGGACGATGCGGATCTCGATGAAGCGCGAATGGCCCGACTGGACGCCGCCTGCGGAAATGCTGCAGAGACGACCTGAATTGCCGCGCCATATGGCGGGCGGCCCGGATAATCCGCTGGGTGCGCGGGCGATGTATCTCGGCGCGTCGCTCTACCGAATCCATGGCTCGAATGAACCGGAGACGATTGGCGAGGCCGTCTCGTCGGGCTGCATCCGAATGGCCAATGAAGATGTCATCGATCTCTATGACCGGGTGAAGGTCGGTGCAGTGGTTGTCGTCCAGAGATAGAGTGGCGTGCTAGCCGCGATCCCGCGAGAGGCCCAAGGACGCGAGGCTCGCCTCGTAAGCCGGCCATTTTTGCGAATAGGTCTGGCCGAGTTCATGTAGGTAATCCCACGTGAACAGGCCGGTGTCGTGGCCGTCATCGAATTTGAGTTTGACGGCATAATTGCCGACAGGATCGATGGCGCTGATCGTGACATTGCGTTTCCCGGGCACTGTTTTGCGCTCGGCCTGGCTATGCCCTTTAACTTCGGCGCTCGGGCTTTCGACGCGGAGATACTCGGCGGCGAGATGAAAATGGCTCCCGTCCTCAAAGCTGACGCAGAGGGTCCGCTTGTCTTTCATCAAATGGATTTCCGTCGGCCAGTGACTATCTGAATGCGACATGGCGAACCTTTCAGGCAGATTTCATCCCGGGGTGTGAAATATTCGTTGACCCTGCTAATGAGTGCTACAATGTATCGTGTGAAGAAACAAAGCCGGAAACTTTTTCGGACCGAGACCCAGCGATGAACCATTTTACTCCTGCCCCCGCGATGATTGATCCTTTCGGACGGTCGATATCCTATTTGCGGGTATCGGTGACGGATCGCTGTGACTTTCGCTGCGTCTACTGCATGTCGGAGAATATGTCGTTTCTGCCGAAGCAGGATCTTTTGACGCTCGAAGAGCTTAATCGCCTGTGCACGGTTTTTGTAGATAAGGGTGTCCGGAAACTCCGGATCACGGGGGGTGAACCGCTCGTCCGGCGCGATATCATGACGTTGTTCCGGTCGCTTTCGCGGCATCTGGTGTCGGGGCGTCTCGAAGAGCTGACGCTTACAACCAATGGCTCGCAGCTTGGCAAATATGCGTCCGAACTCGCT
>JBJTDR010000051.1:0-11705 GCA_046092445.1 Hyphomicrobiales bacterium
AAATTGCACTGACTTTTGGAGGTCATCCGCTGTTCGAGAGCGCTGATCTCTCGATCAGCGCAGGAGAACGCCTGTGCCTCGTCGGCCGAAACGGTTCCGGCAAGTCGACCTTGCTCAAAATCGCTGCTGGTCTCGTCGAGCCCGATCATGGCGAGCGCTTTGTCCAGCCGGGTACGACAATCCGCTATCTGCCACAGGAGCCTGATCTTTCCGGCTATCCGACGACTTTGGCTTACGTCGAAGCGGGGCTTACTTCCGGCGACGAGAACTACCGTGCGCTCTATCTGCTCGAAGCCCTCGGCCTGAACGGGACGGAAGACCCTGCAAAACTCTCGGGCGGTGAGGCGCGTCGCGCCGCTCTGGCGCGTGTTCTCGCACCCGTGCCTGATCTGCTGATGCTGGACGAACCGACGAACCATCTCGATCTCCCCGCGATCGAGTGGCTCGAAGCCGAACTCGCATCGCTCAAATCCGCGCTTGTCCTGATCAGCCATGATCGCCGCTTCCTCTCCAATTTGTCGCGCGCGACGCTCTGGCTGGACCGCGGTATCACACGGCGACTCGATCAGGGTTTTGCAGCATTTGAAGATTGGCGCGACACGATTTTCGAGGAAGAGGAACGCGAGCGGCACAAGCTCGATCGGCAGATCATGCGCGAGGAACACTGGGTGCGCTATGGCGTCACCGCCCGCCGGAAACGTAATGTCCGGCGCATGGGGGAACTGGCAAATCTCCGTCGGAAGCAGCGTGATCATCGCGTATTGACAGGCGATGTCAAACTCGTCGCGGCCGAAGCCGACACGTCCAGCGCGATGGTGATCGAGGCCAAAAAGATCAGCAAATCCTTTGGCGAGCGCGCCATCGTATCGGAATTATCACTCCGCATTCTGCGCGGCGACCGCCTCGGTATTGTCGGCGCCAATGGCACCGGCAAAACGACCCTGATCAATCTGCTGACCGGCAAACTGACATCCGATTCCGGTCATGTCCGCCTCGGCATCAACCTCGCCATGGTCACGCTCGAACAAAAGCGCGATAGTCTTGATCCGAACGCGACATTGGCCGAAACGCTCACTGGCGGCAGCGGCGACATGGTCGTCGTCAATGGCGAGCCACGCCATGTCGTCTCCTACATGAAGGATTTTCTGTTTCCGCCCGAACAGGCCCGGACGCCCGTATCGGTTCTGTCAGGCGGTGAACGCGCACGCCTGCTGCTGGCCGTCGCCCTCGCCTCACCCTCGAATCTGCTCGTTCTGGACGAACCAACCAACGATCTCGACCTTGAGACTCTTGATCTTCTCGAGGATATGCTGGGCGATTATGCCGGCACATTACTCGTCGTCAGCCATGATCGCGACTTTCTGGATCGCGTTGCAACCGCGGTTCTTCTCTCCGAAGGCAAGGGGCGTTGGCTTGAATATGCCGGCGGCTATTCCGACATGGTCCGCCAGCGCGGCACCGGCGTCGAAGCGCGCACATCGACATCGAGACCTTCAAACACGGGCAAAGGCAAAACCCCGACTGCTGCCAGCCCGCCTGCCCCCGAGATCAAACGCAAGCTCTCGTTCAAAGAAAAGCACGCGCTCGAAACAATTCCGGCGCGCATGGAAGCACTGGAACGAGACATCAGAAAGTTGCGCGACGCTCTGGCCGACGTGACGCTTTTCAAACGGGACCGTCAGCGGTTCGACAAGGTTCAGGCAACACTGGCACGCGCCGAGCAAGAACTCGCTGCATCCGAAGAGCAATGGCTCGCGCTTGAACTGCTGCGCGAGGAGCTGGAGGGGCCTGCCTGATCAGGCAGGAAGCGCCTGCTCCACCAGTCTCACCCAGTAGCTCACGCCGGTGGGGATGACGTTGTCGTCGAAATCATAGCGCTCGTGATGCAGACCGGCTGAGTCGCCATTGCCGATAAAGATGAAGCATCCCGGTCGGGCCTCGAGCATATAGGAGAAATCCTCCGCTCCCATGATCGGCGCAACCGCAGTATTGACCTGTCCATTGCCGGCGACATCGGCGGCAATTCTTGCGGCAAACGCCGTTTGATCCGCATGATTGACCGTCACCGGATAGCCCCGATGATAAGCGAATGTGATCTGCGCGCCATGCATGGCGGCTGTGGCATCGGCAATGGCATGCATCCTCGCCTCGACGAGATCGCGGATCTTTTCGCTGAATGTCCGGACCGTGCCTTTCAACGTCGCATCCTGCGGGATGACGTTTTCCGCTTCGCCCGCATGGATCACCGTCGTCGAGATCACCGCGCTTTCGAGCGGATCCACATTGCGCGAGACAATCCCCTGCAAGGCAATCACCAGCTGGCAGGAGATATAGACGGGATCAATCGACAATTGCGGGATTGCTGCATGCGCCCCTTGGCCTGCGACATGAATCTCGAAAAAATCCGCCGCGGCCATGATCGGGCCCGGACGCACGCCGAAATGGCCGACAGGCATCCCCGGCATATTGTGCATGCCGTAGACCTCGTTGATACCGAAGCGCTCCATCATGCCGTCATCCACCATGGCCTTGCCGCCCGCGCCGCCCTCTTCAGCCGGCTGGAAAATCACGACAGCCGATCCGGCGAAATTCCGCGTCTCTGCGAGGTAGCGTGCCGCCCCGAGCAGCATCGCCATATGGCCGTCATGCCCGCAGGCATGCATCTTTCCGGTGGTTTGCGAGGCATAGGCCTTGCCGGTTTTCTCGAGAATCGGCAGGGCATCCATATCCGACCGCAATCCGATGACGCGATTCCCGGCCAGACGCCCCTTGATCACGCCGACGACGCCCGTCCGTCCGATACCCGTCACAACCTCGTCGCAGCCGAATTCCTTGAGCTTTTCCGCCACAACGCCCGCGGTCCGGTGGACATCATATTGCAACTCCGGATGGGTATGAAAATCCTGTCGCCAGACAGAGATTTCGGGAGCGAGTTCGGCAATACGGTTCAATATCGGCATCTGAATTCCTTCGATTCCACTTTCTCCCATTAAATCCCGTTGTCACCCGCGCGTCAAAGCCGGAATCTCCACCTCGGATGAGGGCAGCGCGTGACAAACCCGTTTTTGCAATGATAGGAGTAGACGAAATTTTTTCGCCCTTCTCATACGACAGGACTGCCGCGGCATGACAAGCAAACTCGACCAGTTGAAATCCATGACCGTTGTTGTCGCCGACACTGGCGATATGGAGGCCATTCGCACCTTCCGTCCCACCGATTGCACGACGAACCCGACCCTCGTGCTCAAGGCCGCCCAGATGGAAGCCTATGAGTCCGTAGTTTCGGACGCGGTCACATGGGGCAGAAGGCAGGCGGGTGCGCGCGATGCTGTTGCTGCTGCGGTTGCAGACCGTCTGGCAGTCGCTTTTGGCACGGAATTGTCAAAGCTCGTCCCGGGCCGCGTTTCAACAGAAGTTGACGCGGATTTGTCGTTCGATACCCGGAAATCGGTTGAAAAGGCCCGCGCCATTCTCGCTGCCTACGCCGTGAATGGCGTACCGAAGGAGCGCATCCTGATCAAGATCGCCTCGACATGGGAGGGCATCCGCGCCGCGGAAATTCTCCAGCGGGAGGGCGTTGATTGCAACCTCACCTTGTTGTTCTCGCTCGCACAGGCGGTTGCGTGCGCCAAGGCGGGTGTATTTCTGATTTCACCCTTTGTCGGCCGAATTCTCGATTGGTATGCCAAGGCGGAAGGCAAGACCTTCACCGCGGAGGAAGATCCGGGTGTGCTCTCCGTCCGGCAGATTTACGCCTATTACAAGCGCCACGGCCACAATACCGTCGTGATGGGCGCGAGTTTCCGCAATATTGGCGAAATCGAAGCCCTTGCGGGATGCGACAGGCTCACCATCGCGCCCGCTTTGCTCGAACAATTGGCCAAGGATACAGGCACAATGCCACGCAAGCTTGATCCGGCAAATGCCGCAAAATCAGGCCCCGACGCCATCGTTGTCGACGAAGCAAACTTCCGCTGGGCGATGAATCAGGACGCGATGGCGACCGAAAAACTCGCCGAAGGCATACGCGGCTTTGCCAAGGATCTTGGCAGCCTGAGGACCATGATCCTGCAACGAATGGATGCGTGACGCTCTAGCGCTTCAGTCCTGCGAGTCGTTCCAATGCGCCGTCGAGCACGTCGTCGCGTTTAGCAAAGCAGAAACGCACGACGGTTTTGACCGGATTTTCGGCATAAAACGCTGAAACAGGAATTGCCGCGACGCCCTGCTCCCGCACGAGCCGTTGACAGAAGGCGGCATCATCGGTTTCGCCGAGCGGGGCGATATCAATATTCACGAAATAGGTTCCGGCGCTCGGCAACACCGAAAAGCCGAGCGACTCGAGCCCTGTGGAAAAACGGTCTCGGCTGCGCTCAAGCCCGGCACGCAACGCGTTAAAAAATTGGTCATCCTTGGCAAGACCATAGGCAACGGCGGTCTGGAGGTTTGGCGGGGTTGTGAACGTCAAAAACTGGTGTGCTTTGGAGAGCACCCGCATCAGCGCAGGGGCCGCGCAGGAAAACCCTACTTTCCATCCGGTCAGCGAGAAAATCTTGCCCGCCGAGCCAATTTTGACCGTGCGTTCGCGCATTCCCTCAATATTCAGCATGGAGAGATGCGGCACGCCGTCAAACACAACATGCTCCCATACCTCGTCGCAAATCGCGTATGCGTCATGTTTCACGCAGAACCTCGCCAACAGGTCGAGATCCTCCTTGCCATAGACGATTCCGGCCGGATTTAGGGGATTGTTGAACAAAACAAGTTTGGTCTTGTCGGAAAAGGCCTTGCCGAGCATGGCTTCGCTGAAACGCCAATGCGGCGGCTCAAGCGTGACAAAGCGCGGCACGCCCCCTGCCCTCAGCACAAGCGGCAGATAGGCGTCATAAAGCGGCTGGAACAGCACCACTTCATCACCCGGTTTGATCAAAGCCATCAACGCGCCGGCGATGGCCTCTGTCGCGCCAGAGGTGATCATTACCTCGCTCTCCCAATCAAGGCTCACACCCTGATGATGTGCGTAATGACGGGCAACCGCCTGCCGGAGTTCAGGCCATCCCATCATGGGCGGATAGTGGTTCCAGCCCTCCATCAAGGCATCTGCGGCCTTGCGCCGCACATCCTCCGCGCCGGGATCGTCGGGAAAGCCCTGGCCGAGATTGATCGCCCCCGTCTCGCGCGCAAGGCGGGACATGGTTTCGAAAATCGTCGTCGGGATATCGGCAAAAATAGGGTTCATAACGCGGGACGATACCGCCTCACGCGGCGCGCTTCAATGCCTCGTCGGCGGAAAGGGCCGTTTCTGGGGTGCCGGAAACAATGAGTTCGAGCACTTCGCGTTCATTGGTGTGTTTCACGTACCGGTCACCAACGTTTTCGCCACGTTTCAGGACCATGACGCGGTCGCCGACTTCGAAAATATCAGTGAGGCGATGCGAGATGATCACTTGGGCTACGCCCTGCTTTTTGAGTTCGGCCATAGTTTCGAGCAAGCGCTCGGTCGCCATCACCGATAGATTGGCCGTCGGTTCGTCAAAGATAACGACGCGCGGATTGAACGAGATCGCGCGTGCAATCGCGACCGATTGCTGGCGTCCGCCCGAGAGACTTTCGACCTTCTGGAACACCGAATTCACATCAACCTTGAGACGCTTCAGCACCGTGCCCGCTTCCGCATACATTTTCTCGCGATCGACAAACACGCCAAATTGGCGCGGCCACCGCCCGAGAAAGATATTCTGGCCGACATCCATGTTCCCGCACAACGCGAAGTCCTGATAGATCATCTCGATGCCGACATCGCGGCTTTCCTGCGGGCTGCGAAATTGCGTCGAGGCGCCATTGAACAGCACGTCGCCATCATCGCGCTGATAGGCACCCGTCATCACCTTCATCAAGGTCGATTTGCCGGCGGAATTGTCACCGACGAGGCCGAGAATCTCGCCCGGCATCAGGCTGAAGTCCACGTTTCGCAACGCGTGAACCGCGCCGAAATGCTTCTGGATCCCGCGCATTTCAATGATTGGAGTCGTCATGAGTGGTCTCCCGAGCCGCGAAGCCGGTCAAAGACGCGGCGTATGATGTTTTCCTGCCTGATCCAGATATCGCCGATGACGGCACCGATCAGGATCAATCCGATAAAGACGTTCATCCAGTGCTGCGGCATCACGAATGACGTGCCGTCCGGCATCAGGATTTGCAGCGACATTACCGAGCGGATCAAGGTGATCGCAGCGGCACCCGCAAGTGACCCGATAATCGTGCCATACCCGCCAAAGATCGATCCGCCACCAATGATAACCGAGGCAATCCCGTCGAGTTCCCGCAAGGAACCGGCGGACGGGTTGAACGAGCGCAGATAGGCGACATAGATCACACCCGCTGCCGAAGCGCAGACCGCCGAGAAAACCAGCGACCAGAACCGCACCGCCTTTGTATTGATGCCGGAATAACGAGCCGCACGCTCATTGCCGCCCACGGCATAGACCATCTGGCCGATGGATGTTTTCGCCAGCGCAATGCCTGCGATAATCGCGATCACACCGAGAAAGATCGTCTGAACGCTCACAGCCTTGGCTATTGCCATCAACAAACCCGGTTCGGGTGCGGTGCCGTAATAGGTCAGGACTTCGTACAGATTGCGGCCGATCAGATTGAAATTCTCAGAGAAGCCGGATAATTGCCGCCCCGCGACGAGCCATGCACCGAAGCCGCGCGCAATATAGAACATGCCCAGCGTCGACACGAAGGCGGGCAGCCCAAACCCGACAGTCAGATAGCCGTTCACGACGCCGCACAGCGTGCCCGCCACCATCGCCACCGCAATCGCGGTTAGTGGATCAACGCCCATTTCCTTCATCAGGAATCCAACCGTTGCACCCGAAAACGCGATAATCGAGCCAACCGACAAATCCACATCGCCATTGGCAAGCACAAAGGTTAGACCGATCGAGATCAGCGCAATCTCGGTGAATGCAAGTAGAAGGCTGAACGAATTATCGAGCGAGCCCCAGAAATCCGGCCGCAACCAGAAACCGATCAACCACAAAGCAACAGCGAGCATGATCGCCGCAGCATCGCGCCGTGCGAGAAATGCCTTCAGGCCCTTGGCACCCATGCCGCTCGCGTCCGTCCGCGCGCCCTTCGTCTGCGCGCCGACAATTGCCGCCTCGCCACGGTCCGGCGGAGGCGGAACGCTCTCACCCTTCACTTTCGCCCAAAGGCGGGCAACGCCACCGCCCTTGATCGCCCAAGGCTCCAGCAATACGGCGATCAGCAGAATAACGCCCAAAAAGGCCTGCACCGCGCCCCCCGGCAATTGCGCATAGGCCTGAACAACGATCTGCTCGTCCCCGACATCGATGATCCGCGTGATCGGGAAACCCTCGCGCAACACTTTGTCGATCAGCACGACCAAGGCCGAACCGAGAACCGCGCCAAGCACGCGCCCTCGCCCGCCCGCAATCGAGGCACCGCCCACGATCACCGCGGCGATCACAATCAGTTCCGCACCCTGCCCGTATTGCGACGTGATGCCCTTGTCCTGCGCGACGATCATCAACCCTGCGATACTCGCCGTCAGCGACGAGATCAGATAGGACCGCATCCTGACCCAGCGTGTCGGAATCCCCGCATAGCCGGAAGCCTGCTCGTTGCCGCCCACTGCATAGGTTTCGTATCCCGTGCGCGTCTTCGACAGCGCGAACATGCCGATCAGGGCAATGACGAGGAAGATCAATATCTGGGTATTGAAACCTAATGCATTCGTCTCGCCAAGAATGAAGAAGGCGCGGTCATTGACAGCCTTCGTATCAAACGCAATCGTCTTGCCGCCCGTAAGCCCCAGCACAAGCCCGCGCCCGATGAACAGCATCGTAAGCGTTGCGATAAAGGCCGGCACTTTTAGTCGCGTCACGAGGAAGCCATTGATCAGCCCGACAGCAAGGCCCGTCATCACGCCGGCAAAAACCGACCAGCCAATCCCGAGATCGAAATGATTCGGCGAATAGGCTATCGAGAAAATCGTCGCGACCAATCCGAGAATGGAGCCGACAGACAGGTCCAGCTCCTTGTTGACGATCACGAATGTCATGCCGACGGCCATCACGCCAAAGCGGGCGGTATCACGCAGAATGGCTGAAACCGCGTCAGATGACCCGAAAAAATCTGGATTGATGACAAAACCGGCGATGTAGAGAATCGCCATAAAAAACAGGATCCCGAACTCCCACCCGCCAAACAACTGGGCGGGATAGCGTGCCTGCGCATAGCTGGTTGCGGAAGAAACAACGCTCATGGAGAAATTCCGGAAAACAGCGGATAAAAATCGGATGAAAGTGCCGGGGCAATACACCCCGGCACTCATGATCAAAAGGATCAGTTTTCGAAGCGCTTGCCGACATTGCCAAGGTTATCCTTGGTCACGAGTTGGGCGCGTGTATCAAGATTTGCTGCGGAAATGCCGCGGTCGATCTCGAGATAGAGCTGGGCCACTGGCCAGAAGCCCTGCAGGAAGGGTTGCTGACCGAGCGAACCTGTGAGCGCGCCTGTCTTGATCTGTTCCTGCTGCTTCGGACCAAGGTCGAAGCCGAAAGCGCAGATCTGGCCGTTCTTCTTCAGCTGACCGACGGCATCCCCCAGCGCCGGAGTCACGAAGCCGTTCGCAGCGAACGCACCGACGACATCCTTGCGGCTCTCGATGAGGGTCACAACGGAGTTGACGATATTGTCCTTGTCAACGTCGATGCCGATATTATTCGGGCCAGCGTCAACCTTGAAATCGGCAAGCTTGTTCGCAGCCTTCAATGTCTTCACGGTCGCATTGAAAGCCGCCGTGATACGGCGGTTCACTTCCTCATTGCCCAAAGTCGTCGTGTTCGGGAATACAACCGAACCCTTGGCACCCTTCGCAATCAGGCATTTGGCCAATGCTTCGCCGCCAATCGCTGCAGCCGAGGACTCCTGACCGGTGTGCGAAATGCCCGACCGGTTGAAGATCGCCGGATCGAACGAATTCGTCGTCGCGATCGGAATCTTCTTTTCCATCAGCTTCTTGACGAGATCGTCATACGCGCCGGACTGCGGCGTCGTCATGATCACGCCGTCAATCGTTGGATCCTGCACGATCTGGTTCAGGATCGCGATTTCACGCGGAATATCATCAACAGGTGCTTCCGAACCCAGCATGATAAGATTGATACCGAAAGCGTTTGCCGCAACCTTCGCACCGACATAGGTGGGATCGAAGAATCCGTTACCGGCGGTGTGCGTGACAATCGCGAAGGTCAGCTTGCCGTCCTTCGAATTGAAATCCTTCGTTCCTGGAGCTTCCTTGGCGGCGTCATCGAACGAATACCCGCCGACTGCTTTATTCAGCACGCCGGAGGACTGCGCATGAGCGGCAACGGCGCCAATCGAGACGCCTGCAGCAAGAGCGACAGCAAAAGTGAATGCCTTCATAAATCTTCTCCCTTTGGATCACCGCCTGAAACCGGCGGTCTTGAGAATGGTCGTTGCGCATTTGAGTCGTAACCAGGTGACACGCTGATTGATCGGCTACGCTTGATTATCATAACGACCGTTTCCGGTGCGTCAATCGATCACAGAACACGATTGACTATAAGAGGCGAAAAGAGTGTGGGCTCGTATCGGATTTCAGGCTCATGCCGCGTCAGAATCCGCTGCAACGCCAGATTTAGTCCGAATCCCGATTGTGGTGCCTTTCGTACTGGACATCAAAAGCCAGCATGTGCGATCAACGGAATGAATGATCGAGCAACGTCCCGTCTGAATGAGAAAAATCAGTACGGGCGAAAAAAGGAAGCAGCAATGACAGAGATTAAAGGTCCCATCTATCCCGACCTCGAGGGCAAGGGTGTGCTCATCACGGGTGGCGGAAGCGGTATCGGCGAGTCGATTGTCCATCATTTTGCCCGCCAGAACGTCAAGATCGGCTTTCTGGATATTAACGTCGAAGCCTCAAAAAAAGTCGTTGCCGATTGCGCCGCCAAAGGCGTGACTGTCCATTTCGAGCATTGTGACCTGAAGGATATAGCGGCAACGCAGGCCGCAATTGGCCGCATCCGGAAAGTAATCGGCCCGATCACGGTGCTGATCAACAATGCCGCGCATGATCAGCGGCACAAGGCTGAGGACGTCACCTCGGACTATTGGGATGACCGTTTTGCAACCAATCTGAAACATCAGTTTTTCTGCGCTCAGGCCGTTCTCGAGGATATGAAAGCTGCCAATGACGGCGTGATTATCAATTTCGGCTCGACCTCGTGGATGGCGGGGCAAGGCGGGATGGCTGCCTACACGGCTGCGAAATCGGCAGTTCTCGGCCTGACACGTTCTTTGGCCCGCGACTTCGGCCCGTGGAACATTCGCTGCACGGCAATTGCACCGGGCTGGATCATGACAGAACGCCAGTTGAACCTCTGGATGACACCGGAAGGCGAAAAGGAACTCATGACCCGCCAGTGCCTCAAGCGCCGCCTCGTACCCGCTGATATTGCAAAGGTGACCGTTTTCATGTCGTCTTCGGAAGCCAGTGCATGCACTAACCAACAATATGTCGTCGATGGCGGCTGGGTCTGATCGCGCACCGCCGGAAACGATCCGTTGCAAAAAGCTGAGATGATCGCAGTCGACTGGGGCACAACGCGCTTTCGTGCGTTTCTCGTCGCTGCTGACGGTGTCACCCTGGCAAGGGCCGTCGCGGATGATGGGATTCTGAGTGTCGCATCGGGCGGATTTCCGGCAGTGCTAGAGAAACATTGTGTTGCTTGGCTTGCCCAAAATCCGAGTATTCCGGTGGTGATGGCCGGAATGGTTGGGAGCCGGAATGGATGGGTCGAGGCGCCCTATCGTCCGTGTCCTGCGACGGTTTCCGATATTGCGGAATCCATGGTTAGCGTATCAAATAATGATCAGCATATTGCGTGGATTATTCCGGGACTATCGACCCGGGACGCCTCCGGAACGCCAGATGTATTGCGCGGCGAAGAGACGCTCGCCATTGGTACCGGCTTAACCTCCGGTCTCGTTGTGCTGCCGGGAACCCATTCAAAATGGGTTCGAATGGATCAAGGCCGTATTGTCGGCTTTGCCACTTTCATGACGGGTGAACTCTATGCCATATTACTTTCTCACACGATCCTCGGGCGATTGCGTGAAGAGCCGGACGATCATGGCGGCTTCGTAAAAGGTCTTGGGGCTACTCGCGGCCCCGGCGGTCTGAGCCATCAGGCTTTTTCGGCACGTACCTCCGTGCTGATGGGCGATCTATCAGGTCATTCCGTTGCCTCCTACATTTCGGGTCTTCTTATTGGTAGCGAAATTTCGGAAGGCTTTGCCATGGAGCCTGATGCAGAAAAAATAATCGTCGTGGCCGAAGGCGCACTAGCAGAGGCCTACAAACTGGCCTTTCGCACAAAGGAGATAAATGTCAGCTTTATGACGCCAGACGCCTGCTTTATCGATGGACTGAGGCGTTTAGGTGCATGCCGACTTGGAAAGACGTGAAATGCCAACACACCATGAGCAATTTGACGCCGCGTTTACCACCTGCCCGTTGATTGCAATTCTGCGCGGCATCAAACCGGATGAAGCCGCAGCGATCGGCGAGGCGCTGGGTTGAGCAGGTATCAACATCATAGAAGTACCTTTGAATTAGCCCGATCCGTTCGAAAGCATCGCACGTT
>JBJTDR010000052.1:0-16533 GCA_046092445.1 Hyphomicrobiales bacterium
CAGGAATCTTGAGCCCAAATAAACATATTGTAGTCGAGACTACAAATCCCGCCGATGCGAATCTGGCATTCCGACTCGCGCCGCAAGCGGGCTTTCAGGTCTTTCGACGCAAATGCCTCCAACAACCGAGCGGCCTGATAATCGGCTCCAATTATGTCGGGATCAAGATCGGGCAGATAGAAGCATGCCACGAGCAGGCGGGGGTCGGGATGGCGGCCGAGTGCTTTGGCGGTGCAGCCGGATTTGGTCGGCTCGGGTGTATCGTCATCGCTTTGAGCGGTGCTGACAGATACGCTGCCGAAGAGGGCGATGAGCAGGGCTGCGAAACGGAGTGTGCGGAGGGCGCGTTGCATGGCCCCAGGGTAGCATTTCGGCGATTTTTGTACAGAGGAGTGGCGGGGGCTTGCAGGCGGGATCAGGCGGCTCGGCCGCTCCGGGTCGGGGCGTTTTCCTCGAATAATTCGGCGAGTTTTTCCGTCATCGCGCCGCCAAGTTCCTCGGCATCGACAATGGTGACGGCGCGGCGGTAATAGCGCGTGACGTCATGACCGATGCCGATGGCGATGAGTTCGACGGGGGAACGGTTCTCGATCTCGTCAATGACGAAGCGGAGATGCTTTTCGAGATAATTGCCCGGATTGACCGACAGGGTTGAATCGTCGACGGGGGCGCCATCGGAAATCATCATCAGGATTTTGCGTTGCTCGGGGCGTGCGAGCAGGCGTTTATGGGCCCAGTCGAGCGCCTCGCCGTCGCTATTTTCCTTGAGCAAGCCCTCGCGCATCATCAGGCCGAGATTTTTGCGGGCGCGGCGCCAGGGGGAATCGGCGGATTTGTAGATAATGTGCCTGAGATCGTTCAGGCGGCCCGGCGTTGCCGGTTTGCCCGATTGAAGCCAGAACTCGCGGGATTGACCGCCCTTCCACGCGCGCGTCGTGAAGCCGAGAATCTCGGATTTCACGCCGCAACGCTCCAAGGTGCGGGCGAGAATATCGGCGCAGGTGGCGGCCACGGAAATCGGGCGACCGCGCATGGAGCCGGAATTGTCGATCAGCAGGGTGACGACGGTATCGCGGAAATTGGTGTCCTTCTCGCGCTTGAAGGAGAGAGGCTGCTGCGGATCGATGACGATGCGGGTGAGACGTGCGGGATCGAGCGCGCCTTCTTCAAGGTCGAATTCCCAGGCTCGGTTCTGCTGTGCCATCAGGCGGCGCTGCAGGCGGTTTGCGAGGCGGGCGACGATACCCTGCAAATGGCTGATCTGCTTGTCGAGATAGGCGCGCAGGCGGGCGAGTTCATCGGCATCGCAGAGGTCTTCGGCGGTGACGGTTTCGTCGAAGGTTTCGGAATAGACTTTGTAATCGGGCATGCGCCTGTCACGCGGGTCCGTGGCTGGCGGGCGGCTGCGATCATCGGCGGCATCCTCGGCGGACTCATCCGACTCGTCCTGGCTTTCGCCCTCGGGTCCATCTTCGGTTTCGCCCATGCCGTCTTCGAGCTGCTCGGAGGCGTCCTCGGCGCTCTCGGCATCGGCGCTTTCGGCGGATTGCTCCTCGGGCTGGCCTTCCTCCTGCCCGGCATCGCCCGACTGATCGCCCGAATCGTCCTCGTCCTCCTGATCGGGATCGGCGCTTTGCTCCTCCCCCATTTCGAGATCGACGAGAAGATCGCGGACCGAGCGCGCGAACTGGCGTTGGTCTTCTGCTGTATCGCCGAGGCGATCAAGGGAGGCGCCTGCCTTCTCCTCGATCCAGGGACGCCAGAGTTCGACGAGACGCCGCGCGGACGGAGGTGGCGGCAAGCCGGTGAGGCGCTCGCGTGCGATCAGGGCGACGGCATCCTCGAGCGGTGCCTCGGACCGCTCGGTGATGCTCTGGTAATTCGCTTTGCCGTAGCGGTCATCCAGCATGGCAGTGATGTTGGAGGCGACGCCGTCCATGCGGCGGGAGCCGATGCTTTCCACGCGGGCCTGCTCGACCGATTCAAAGACGGCGCGGGCCGACGGGCCTTCCGGCAGATTGCGGCGATGGATCCGCTCGTCATGGCAGGAAAGACGGAGCGCCATGGAATCGGCGTGGCCGCGAATGATCGCGGCATCGGTGGCCGTCATGCGGCGCGGCGGCTCCGGCAGGCGGGCGCGATCACCAGCCAGAGACGGGCGGTCGGTGGAGAAGCTGATATCAAGCTCGGCCTTGCCGGCAATCGCCCGCAAGGCTCCCGTCACCGCCCGCTTGAACGGTTCGGTCGGTGCCTCGCGCGGTTGGGCCGGCTTGCGGTTCGAGGGTGTCACGGATCGGTTTCTTCGGGGTGTCTGTTCAGCTCAGGGCGACATTCAGCGAACTCTCAGTCAATTCCTGACCGAAGCAGCGCTGATAGAATTCCGCGACGATGGAACGCTCCAGCTCGTCGCATTTATTGAGGAAGGTGAGGCGGAAGGCCATGCCGATATCCCCGAAAATATCCGCATTCTCGGCCCAGGTGAGCACGGTACGCGGGCTCATCACGGTCGAGAGGTCGCCATTGATGAAGGCGCTGCGGGTGAGATCGGCAATGCGGACCATTTTGCTGACAATGTCGCGGCCTTCCCGGCCCGTATAGTGCTTGGCCTTGGCAAGGACGATATCGACCTCCTTGTCGTGGGCGAGATAATTCAGCGTGGCGACAATCGACCAGCGGTCCATCTGGCCCTGATTGATCTGCTGCGTGCCATGATAGAGGCCAGACGTATCGCCGAGGCCGACGGTGTTGGCTGTCGCGAACAGGCGGAAGGCACCATGCGGGCGGATCACGCGTTTTTGATCGAGGAGCGTGAGTTTGCCGGACAGTTCGAGCACGCGCTGGATGACGAACATGACATCGGGACGACCTGCATCATATTCATCGAATACTAGGGCGACGTTGTTCTGGAGTGCCCATGGCAGAATGCCATCCTGGAACTCGGTGACCTGCTTGCCATCCTTCAGCACGATCGCATCCTTCCCGACAAGATCAATGCGGGAGACGTGACTGTCGAGATTGATCCGGACGCACGGCCATTTCAGGCGCGCAGCAATCTGTTCGATATGGGTCGATTTGCCGGTGCCGTGATAACCCGTGACCATCACCCGTCGATTATGGGCAAAGCCCGCGAGAATAGCGAGCGTGGTCTGCCGATCGAACAGGTAATCGGGATCAATGTCAGGAACATGCGCGTCTGCGACCGAATAGGCGGGGACGACAAGATTGCTGTCGATCCCGAAAAGCGCCCGGACGGAAACCGTGGTGTCAGGCATGGCGGGAGCGGTGTGCTGGAGTGACGACATTGTACCTCGCTTGAACGAAACCCGAGCAGGCACGAACGGCAATCCGTCAAATGCCTTGGATGGGCAATCCGGTTTCTCTTAGGCGCTCCAAGCAGATTCCGCAATCGTGACAGCGTGCCGAAACACAATGCCCGTCGATCAGGCGAAGCCGCCTGCCTTCAATGTGTTATATGCGTTGATGATCTCGCGCAGGCGATCTTCCAGCGAGCGATCCCCGCCATTGGCGTCAGGGTGAAGCTGTTTGACGAGCTCCTTGTAGCGCGCCTTGATCGCTTCGGGCTTGGCGGTGTTCTCGATGGAGAGAATATCGAAGGCGCGTTGCGCGACGGGGCCGACGCGCGGTTGCACCTCAGGCTCGGGCGCCGTCTTTCTGGCGCTCGGTTCCCCTGTGAACATGCCGAAAGGATCCTGCATCTCGGCGGGGTTGGTGAAAGCCGATTTTCCTGAGCGCAGACGAGCAGTGTTTGCGCCCATTCGCCACGTCGGACGGTGCCCGATGAGGGACTCCTTCTGGTAAGAGCGGACTGCGTCGTCCGCCATACCGTTGAAATAGTTGAAAGACTGGTTGTACTGGCGGACATGATCCATGCAATAATTCCAGTACTGTCCCTCTGACGCCCGGCCCTTCGGCGCGCGGTGCGGCCCGGGTTTCGAGCATTCCGGGAAATCGCAGCGCGGCGGTTCGCGAACAGACGCCTCGGCGGTACGGGACCGTTTTCCGATCCTGATCTTGTCAAAAATACGTGAATTAGGATTCATGAGTGGTCTCATAGGGGGGCAGTGCCCAAAAAAGCAAGTATTACGTGTAAAGCGGTACGGGAACCAAGCACGAAACATCTGACAGGGGGTTAATGGATGGGACTTCGGGAGCAGATTGAAGCAAAACTTGCCGAGACATTCTTGCCCGTTTCACTCCTCGTACAGGATGACTCGGCGCAGCATGCTGGTCATTCGGGTGCCCGCGAGGGGGGTGAAACCCATTTCAGCGTGACGATTGTGAGCGCGGCATTTGCAGGGAAAAGCCGAATCGAGATGCATCGGATGGTGAACGAGGCCTTGGCCGACGCGTTTCGTGCCGGGGTTCATGCCTTGGCGATCAGGGCACGTGCGCCACAGGACTGAGATGACGTTCTCTTCAGGACAGCAGTGTCGGCAGCAAGAGCAGCCCGACGCCGATGACGACCAGTACCATGCCGAACAGTTCGCGCGTGGCGACACCTTCCGAGAAGACGCGGCGGGTTACGAACTGGGCGAAAATGACCTCTATGAGCCCGAGGGTCCGCACATTTGCGGCGGAGGTCAGCGAAAATCCGATGAACCAGAATTGCGAGGCGAGCGCGCCCATGAAGCCTGCGCCCGACGAGGCGCGCCAGAGAGCGAGGCTTTTCAGCAATGCGGGGCGGTTGAAGAGGACGAGCCAGACGAACAGGACCGCGCTTTGAATGCCGAGCGACCAGACCAAGGTGGTTGTGGCGCGTAACTGAGCCGGGCCATCCCCGAGCGCCAGAATGCCGCCGCGAAAGCCGACCGCCGAGAGCGCGAAGAACGTGCCGGAGGCGATGCCGAGCAGGGCGGGCTTGACCGTTTCGAAGCCGAAACGGTCACCGGGCTTGATCGCCATCATGAGTACGCCGATCGTCGCAATCGGGATTGCCAATGCTGCCGACAGGCTGAGGTGATCGCCCAAGGCAACAATTCCGAAAATCGCAACCTGTACCGGTTCGGTTTTGGTGTAGGCGATGGTAACGGAAAAGGCGCGATCCCGCATCGCCGCGAGCATCAAAGCGGTGGCCATGATCTGCGACACGGCACCGGCGAATGTGAACGTGAACGAGGTGAGCGATTGCGCGGGCACCGTCCACCCCGTGACAGCGAGCATGACGGCGAGAAACAGGATCGAGAACGGAAAACCGTAGAGAAAGCGGACCTGGGTTGCGCCGACTGTGCCGAGCGGGCCGGTGAGATTGCGCTGCACCGTGTTGCGGACGGTTTGCGCCGCAGCGGCAATCAATGTCGTCAAAATCCAGAGGCTGGCCATGGTGAGTCCTTCGCGGGAAGTATCGCGGTTCACGACAGGAATCGCAATGCCGGGTTGTTTTCGCAGAAAAGGACGGGGCGGGGGCCTTGCGTGAGGTGCGTGAATGCAGCAGAGACACTTGAATAGACGCTGATGTCGGTTTGATCAAAAAGGATCGTGCAAGAATGACGCCCAAGGCTCCTCCCATCGCAACGGGCGTACTCATCGCGCTGGTCGGCGCGTTTTCATACGGGTTCAACATCACATTCGCGAAAATTAGCTCGGATATGGGCGTGAGCGGACCGGCTATTGTGGCGCTCAGGGTGCTGGTGATCCTCGTTCTTGCGGGAACTTTCGCCGTGTTGAAGGGGGGAAGCCTCGCGGTTCCGAAATCCGATCGGCGGCCGGTTTTCGAACTCGGGCTTGGCAGTGCCGGTGTCGCGCTGTGCTATCTCTCTTCGGTGACCTTTATTCCGATCACGGTTGCGGCGGTGATTTTCTATACGTTCCCGATCCTGATCGTGATTTTGAGCCCGTTTGTCGAGGGCCGAAAGCTGACGCCGTCACTGATCGGTGTCGTGCTGCTGGCCTTTGTCGGGGTGATCCTCGTGCTTGGCCCGGCGATTGGCAATATGGACCCGCGCGGCATTGTGCTTGCGGCGGGTGCCAGTGTCTCGGCGGCATGGCAGTTTTTTGCCGGAACGCGCTGCCAGAATACATCTACGCTTTCGAAAATTATCTGGTCGCAGATCGTCGTGTTGCCCGGTGCGTTGTTTGTTGTGGCGCTGATCGGCGGATTTCCCGAAGGCGGGATCATGCTGGCGGCAACGGTGCCGATTGCGCTGACGATTGGCGGGTTTTTGCTGGGGTTTATGTCTCAGATCATCGCATTGACGCGGATTTCCGCGGTTGTGGCGGGGTTGACCTTCTGTCTCGAACCGGTGGTTGCGGCGATCACCTCGGCGATTGTGCTGGATGAACGGCTCGGCGTGACGCAATATGCGGGCGGTGCCCTCGTGATTGGCGCGATCATGCTGAATGTCTGGCTTGAAAGCAGACGACGGGCCTGAGAGTTTCGGAAGACGGGAATGTCATGACATTAGCGCACGATTCATCGCTCAATCCGGTTCCGGTGAGCATTGTGACGGGCTTCCTCGGTGCGGGAAAAACAACATTGCTCAACCGGTTGCTCAAAGGTCCGGCTTTGGCCGGCTGCATTGTGATCATCAATGAATTCGGCGAGATCGGGCTTGATCATCTGTTTATCGAGACGCGCGAGGACGGGCTGGTGCTTCTTGCCTCGGGATGTCTGTGCTGCACGGTACGCGGCGATTTGATCGACCGGCTCGATGATCTGATGCGGCAGCGCGATACGGGGAAGATCGAGCGGTTCAACCGGATTATTATCGAGACGACGGGGCTGGCTGATCCCGCGCCAATTCTGCAATCGGTGATGTCGCACCCGTATCTCGCGGCACGGTACAGTATTGACGGGATCGTGACGCTGGTCGATGCGGTGAATGGTGCTGCAACGCTCGACGCGCACATGGAGGCGGTGAAGCAGGCGGCGGTCGCGGACAGGCTGGTACTGACGAAAACCGATCTGCTCGATGAAGCAAGCGGCATCGAGGCCGCCTTGCGGGCGCGGCTCAAGGCACTCAACCCTGCGGCACGGATCATTGATGTCAACAGGGATATATTTTCGGCGTTGGACCTTGTGCAGTGCGGGCCGTTTGATCTTTCGGGCAAGAGCCCGGACGTGGCGGCGTGGCTCAATGAGGAAGCCTATCGGGATCACGGACATGATCACCATCGTCATGCGCAAGACCATGATGATCACGACCATCATGAGCACGACCATGGGCATGGGAATGATCACGGGCAACATCCGCATGATGTGAACCGGCATGACAGCCATATCCGGGCGTTTTGTCTCGCGACCGACGATGCGATTCCGACGGCGGCGTTCGATATGTTTCTGAGCCTGTTGAAATCGGCCCATGGCGAGAAGATGCTGCGCATGAAGGGGCTTGTGAAACTGGCCGAGAACCCTGATCATCCGATCGTGTTGCAGGGTGTGCAGCATGTGTTCCATCCGCCGGTGATGCTGGACGCATGGCCGGATCAGGACCACAGGACCCGCATGGTCTTCATCACGCGGGATCTCGAAGAACAGTTTGTGAAAGGTCTTTGGAACGCGCTGCTGGGCAGGCCCGGGATCGATATGCCGGACAAAGCGGCGCTGACAGATAATCCGCTCTCATTGCGGAACGGATAAAGCGGGGGCGGAATGGGTATTTTCGAGAAAATCCACGACGAAGTGGCGTATCTCAGAGGCGCGTTGCGGACGTTGAATCGCGTCAAGCCGATCACCAAAACGCCTGAAATGACCATTTGCGACCGGATGGCCGCGGTTTGCGCGCAATATCCCGACAAGATCGCGCTCATCTCGGAACGCGAGACCTTCACCTTTCGGGAGTATGACGGCAGGGCTAATTGCTATGCGCGCTGGGCACTTTCGCTCGACCTGAAAAAGGGCGAGGCGGTGGCGCTGATGATGCCGAACCGGCCGGAATATCTGGCCATCTGGCTTGGTGTCGCGCGCGCGGGCGGGGTGACGGCGCTGATCAATACAAACCAGACCGGTGCAGCGCTGGCGCATTCGCTGAGCATTGTGTCGCCGAAGGCCGTGATTGTGGCAGCGGAACTGATGGACCAGTACCGCTCTGCCCTGCCGCATCTCGCAGATATTGCGCCGCTTTATGTGCACGGGAACGATGTTTCTGACGGCACGCGCCTGGATACGCTGATCGAAAGCTTCCGGGCAAAACCACTCGGTACCGACGAGCGCGTGGCGCTTACGATCGAGGACCGTTGTCTGTTCATTTATACGTCCGGGACGACGGGCATGCCGAAGGCGGCCAATATCAACCATTACCGCGTCTCGGCGATGGCGCTCGGGTTTTCGTCGGTGATGAATGTCGGGCCGGGCGACCTTATGTATGATTGCCTGCCGATGTACCATTCGAATGGCGGGATCCTCGCGACGTGCGGCGTGCTGATTCGCGGCGGGACTGTCGTTATCCGCGAAAAATTCTCTGCGCGGGAATTCTGGAGCGATGTGGTCAAATATCGGGCGACGCTATTTTTCTATATCGGCGAATTGTGCCGGTTTCTGCTGCAATCTTCGGTTTCGCCGGACGAGCGAAACCACGGGATCAGGCTGATCTGCGGCAACGGGCTGAGGCCGGATATCTGGGAGGCGTTTTCCAAGCGTTTCGGGATCAGGCGGATCATGGAGTTTTATGGCGCGACCGAGGGCAATATCGCGCTGTTCAATTTTGCCTCAAGACCGGGTGCGGTGGGCCGGATCCCGAAATGGGCGGAAAAAAGGTTCGTCGTCAAAGTCGTGCAGTTTGATGTCGAGAAGGAAGAGCCGATAAGGGGCGCGGACGGGTTTTGTATTCCGTGTGCGCCCGGCGAGATCGGCGAGATTATGGGGCAGATTATCGATGATCCGCTCGCACCCGCGAACCGGTTCGAAGGCTATGCCGAAAAGCATGCGAGCGAGCGGAAGATTTTGCGGGATGTGTTCGCGCCGGGCGATGCGTGGTTTCGCTCGGGCGACCTGATGATGCGGGACGCGGACGGATATTTCTATTTCATCGACCGGATCGGCGATACGTACCGCTGGAAGGGCGAGAATATCGCGACTTCGCAGGTGGCGGAGACGATAACGACCTATGAAGGGGTTGCCGAAGCGGCTGTCTATGGCGTGGCTTTGCCGGGGCATGACGGGCGCGCCGGTATGGCGGCGATTGTGCTGGAGGCGGGCGCAAGTCTTGATGTCGACGGGTTGCGGGCGCATTTGCGGACGCATTTACCGGGGCCGGCCTGCCCGGTTTTCGTGCGGGTCAGAGACGCGCTCGACAAGACTGGCACATTCAAATTGCGCAAGATAGATCTCGTGCGAGACGGTTTTGCGCCCGAGGGGAGCGATGATCCGGTCTATGTCGACGATGTGGCCGAGGGACGTTATGTACTGATGGACGCGGCGCGACGGGCTTTGATTGCCTCGGGTGCCCTTCGTTTCTAGGCAAGGGCGCGCAAGTCGCGGCGGATGATTTTGCCGGTTGTTGTCATGGGGAGCGAGTCGACAAACGCGATTTCGCGCGGATATTCGTGCGCGGACAGGCGTTGACGGACAAAATCGCGGATTTCCTCGCGTAGCGGATCGGTTTCGGAGAAGCCGGGGCGCAAGACGATGAAGGCTTTGACGATCTCGGTGCGCAGCGGATCCGGCTTGCCGATGGCGGCGGCAAGGGCGACGGCGGGATGGCGCAGCAGGCAATCCTCGATTTCGACAGGGCCGATGCGATAGCTCGACGAGGTGATGACGTCGTCATCGCGGCCGATGAAACGGATATAGCCCTCCGCGTCCATGATGCCCTGATCGCCCGTGGTCATCCAGTCACCGATGAATTTTTCAGCGGTCGCATCGGGGCGGTTCCAATAACCGAGAAACATCACCGGATCGGGGCGTTTGACAGCAATCTGGCCGAGTTCACCGGAGGCAGCGACGGAGCCGTCGGGGTGGATGATCGCAACATCGTGGCCGGGGACGGCTTTGCCGATGGAGCCTGCGCGGCTGATGCCGACGGCGGCGCAGGAGGCGATGACGAGATTGCACTCGGTCTGGCCATAGGCCTCGTTGATGCTGAGGCCGAGTTCGGACTGGCCCCAGGCGAAGGTTTCAGTGCCAAGGGCTTCGCCGGCGGAGGCGATGGTTCGGAGCGCGAGATCGAACCGGCCGCGAGGGTTCGGGACGGTACGCATCATGCGGAGCGCGGTGGGTGGCAGGAAGATGTTGCGGATGGCGTGATCCTGAATGAGGCGGAAGGCTTCTTCGGGGTCGAATTTATCGAATTTGCGGGCGATGACCGGAACGCCGAGCGCAAACGATGGCAGGAGTCCGTTCAATAAACCACCAGCCCACGCCCAGTCGGCGGGTGTCCAGAGCCTGTCGCCTTCTTGCGGGAAGAACTCATGCACCATCTGAAAGCCCGGGAGATGGCCCGGAAGGACACGATGGCCGTGCAAAGCGCCCTTGGGCTGGCCTGTGGTGCCGGAAGTGTAGATCATCAAAGCGGGATCATCGGCGCGCGTCGTGACAGGGATGAAGTCCGCGGATTGGGTTTCGAGCGCCGCCTCATAGCCGAGCGCGGAACGATCCGGCCCGTCGGTCGAGAGAATGAGGGCGAGAGAATGTGAAGCAGCTGGAATTTCCGCCAGTTTTGCCAAGCCGGACGCGTTGGTGATCAGCGCGGTCGCGCCGGAATCGGCGAGGCGGTAGGCGAGCGCGTCAATGCCGAAGAGGACGGCAAGCGGCACAGCGATGGCGCCAAGCTTGTAAAGGGCGATATGGGCCTCGGCGACCTCGCGGGATTGCGGCAACAAGATCGCGACCCTGTCACCGCGCTGAACACCCTTGCGGCTGAGGATGTTCGCAAGGCGGTTCGAGCGATCCCGCAATGCACCATAGGAGACGGGCGTGACCGCACGGGAAGCGGAGATTTCGAGCAGCGCAAGGCGCGCAGGATCAATCGCCGCCCAGCGGTCGCAAACGGCCTCGGCCATGTTATAGAATTCAGGCACTTGCCAGCGAAACGCCGCTCGCAGGCCGGCCTCGTCGCGACGGTCGGGAAGCATGGACACTCCGGTTACCGTTCACCATGAACGAGCCTATTTTAGGGAGTTCACGTAGATGATGCAATGCAACAAAGGGTTACGCGGTTGCGAACAGTTTAGTCTACCGGAAGGACGCCGTCGGTCTTGACCTCTTCCATCACCGCATAGGTACGTGACTCGCGGACGCCGGGGAGTGACAGCAGGACATCGCCGAGAAAACTGCGATAGGACGCCATGTCGGCAACGCGGGTTTTGATCAGATAGTCGAAGCCGCCCGCCACCATGTGGCATTCCAGAACTTCCGGAGCGCGTTTGACCGCGTTGGCGAAGCGCTCGAACACGTCGGGCGTGGTTTTGTCGAGGCTGACTTCGATGAAGATGAGCATGCCGCGTCCGAGTTTTTTGGGATCGAGCATGGCGCGGAAGCCGAGAACGTAGCGCTCGCGGAAGAGACGCTTGACGCGTTCGCTAGCGGCGGTTGGCGACAGGCCGACCTTGTCGGCCAGATCAACAGTCGTGATGCGGCCATCCCCTTGCAGGAGTTTCAGAATTTTACGGTCCAGACGATCAAGATCGTTCATCATAATTCCTTAATTAATTCGTATTTAATAGTTTTATATAAACCTATTTTTGAAAAATAGGTAATTAATTCTTTAACAAAAATCATTTATGATGTGAATAAATGATTTTTCGATCTTGAGTGTGACATGAGCAGCTTTTCGCCCTTTCGTGCCCCCTTTACACCGGATGACGCGGCCCTTGCGCGGGTTCTGCTGGAGCGTTCGAACTTGCCCGCGGCAACGGACAAACGCATCGACCAGCGGGCGTCCGGATTGATCGACGCGATCCGCTCGCAGGCGACGGGGCTTGGCGGGGTCGAGGATCTGTTGCGGGAATATTCGCTCTCGACGCAGGAAGGGCTGGCCCTGATGGTGCTTGCCGAGGCGTTGCTGCGGGTGCCGGACGGCGCGACTGCCGACAAGCTTGTGGAGGATAAACTCGGACAGGGCGACTTCGCCCATCACGAGACGCGCTCCGACGCGTTGCTGGTTTCGGCGTCGGCATGGGCGCTCGGGATTACGGCGCGGGTGATCCGGCCCGGCGAGACGCCCGAGGGGATTCTCGCGACCATGGTGAAGCGTCTCGGTTTGCCGACGGTGCGGGGCGCGACACGGCAGGCGATGCGGGTTCTGGGGAGCCATTTTGTGCTGGGCCAGACGATTGGCGAGGCGCTTGACCGCGCGCGGTCGGGAAGCGGCCGTTTGTTCCGCTATTCGTTTGACATGCTCGGCGAGGGTGCGCGCTCGCAGGAGGATGCGGAGCGCTATGCGCAGTCCTATCGGGATGCGATTGATGCGATCGGGAAGGCTGCGGGCGATGCGGCATTGCCGGAGCGTCCGGGGATTTCGGTGAAGCTGTCGGCGCTGCATCCGCGATATGAATGGGTGTCGCGGGAGCGGGTGATGGCGGAGCTTGTGCCGGTTCTGCTCGATCTGGCGCGGCAAGCGAAAGCGTATGATCTGAATTTCACGGTGGATGCCGAAGAGGCGGACAGGCTGGAACTCTCGCTTGACGTGATTGCAGCGGTGTTTGCCGATCCGTCGCTTGCAGGATGGAGCGGGTTCGGCCTCGCCATTCAGGCCTACCAGAAGCGTGCGCTGGCGGTGATCGACTGGATCGATGGGCTCGCGGGGAGCCTTGGCCGGACGATGATGGTGCGGCTCGTCAAGGGGGCCTATTGGGACACGGAAGTGAAGCGGGCGCAGGAGCGCGGGCTTCAGGATTATCCGGTGTTTACCCGCAAGGCGATGACGGATTTGAATTATGTCGCGTGCGCCGAACGGTTGTTGAAGGCGCGGCCACGGCTGTACCCGCAATTTGCAACACATAACGCATTGACAGTGGCAACCATTCTCGAAACGGCGGGAAGCTTGGACGGATTCGAGTTCCAGCGGTTGCACGGCATGGGGGATGCGCTTTATCGGCGCCTTCTCGACTCGGAGCCGGGCCTTGCCTGCCGGACTTATGCGCCGGTGGGCGGGCATGCGGATCTGCTCGCTTATCTCGTTCGGCGTTTGCTGGAGAACGGTGCCAATTCATCCTTTGTGTCGGTTGCGGCGGATCCGACTGTGCCGGTTACAACGCTGCTCACCCGCCCGGCGGCGATTATCGGCGTGGCGGAAGCGGCACGGCATCCGAAAGTGCCGTTGCCGGTTGATCTTTATGGCGCGGAGCGACGGAATTCGGGCGGTATGGAATTCGGCCATGCGGAGAGCTTTGCCGGATTGCAGGACGAGATCAAGCACGGTACCGGAGACGCGCCGCGCCATGCTGCAGCTCTGATCGACGGCAAGGAGCGCTCGGGAACGGGGCGGCTTGTTGTGTCGCCGATTGATCATGCGCTCAGCGTCGGAACGGTGGCGGAGGCAACGCCGGAACTGGCTGATGCGGCAATTGACGCGGCGCGGCGCGGGTTTCGCGCATTTGCCGCTTTGCCTACAGAGGAGCGCGCGCGAGCCTTGGAGAAGGCCGCCGATTTGCTGGAAGCGCGGCGGGGCAGCTTTCTGCATCTTTTGCAACTTGAAGCGGGAAAGACGCTGGATGACGCGCTTTCGGAAGTGCGCGAGGCGGTGGATTTCTGCCGTTATTACGCAGAAGAGGCGCGACGTGTGTGCGGCGAGGGCATTTTGTTGCCGGGGCCGACGGGCGAGGAGAACCGTCTGGTCCATCGCGGGCGGGGCGTTTTCGTGTGCATCAGCCCGTGGAATTTTCCGCTGGCGATTTTTCTGGGGCAGGTTTCTGCCGCGCTTGCCGCCGGCAATAGCGTGATCGCAAAGCCCGCCGAGCAGACGCCGCTGATCGCTTTTGCAGCGGTGAAGCTTTTGCTCGAGGCGGGTATTCCGGCAAGTGCCTTGCAGCTTGTGCCGGGAAATGGCGCGATTGGTGCGCGTCTCGTGGCGCATCCCCGGATTGATGGCGTCGCGTTTACCGGATCAACCGAGACGGCGTGGCGGATCAACCGCGCACTTGCGGCAAAGGATGGCCCGATTGTGCCGCTGATTGCGGAAACCGGCGGGATCAATGCGATGATCGTGGATGCGACCGCCTTGCCCGAGCAGGTGACGGATGATGTAGTGGTGTCGGCGTTCCGGTCGGCAGGTCAACGCTGCTCGGCGTTGCGCCTGCTGTGCGTGCAGGACGATATTGCCGACAAGATGATCGCCATGATCAAGGGTGCGGCGATGGAACTGCGGATTGGCGATCCGCGTGATCCGGCGGTTCATATCGGGCCGGTGATCGATGCGGCTGCGAAGGCAAATCTCGACACGCATTGCGAGACGATGCGGGGCAAGACGCGCTTCCACTATGAGGGCCAAGTGCCGGAGATCGGGACTTTCGTGGCTCCGACCATGATCGAACTCAACGCGATCACCAACCTGACACGCGAAGTGTTCGGCCCCGTTCTGCATATTGTGCGGTGGAAGGCCTCCGAATTCGAGGCGCTGCTCGATGCGATTGACGCGCTCGGATATGGCCTCACGCTGGGCGTGCATTCGCGAATCGATACGACAATCGACCGGATTGTGGCGCGGCTTGACACAGGCAATTGCTATATCAACCGGAGCATGATCGGCGCGGTTGTCGGCACGCAACCCTTTGGCGGCTCGAGGCTCTCGGGCACGGGGCCGAAAGCGGGCGGGCCGAATTACCTCGCCCGTTTCACGCTCGAGCAGACGGTGACGGTGAATACGGCGGCGGCTGGCGGGAATGCGAGTTTGATTGCGATGGGGGAGTGAGGGGCTCCTAAATCCACCCGCCGAGTTCGCGGCGGACGACGGTTTCGATCACGTCGATGCCTTCGGACGAGTCGTTCAGGCAGGGGACATAGGCGAATTTCTCGCCGCCGTGGTGCATGAAATGCTCGCAATTCTCGCCTTCGATTTCCTCGAGCGTTTCGAGGCAATCGGAAGCGAAGCCCGGGGCGATGACGAGGACTTTCTTGATGCCGCGGGCAGGCAATTCGCCCATCGTGTCGATCAGATAGGGCTTCAGCCATTCATCGCCGCCAAAGCGTGACTGGAAGCAGACCATGAATTTGTCTTTGTCGAGGCCGAGTTCCTCGCGCAGGAGACGCCCTGTTTTCATGCATTGGCAATGATAGGGATCGCCCTTGAGCAGGTATTTTTTCGGCACGCCGTGGAAGGACGCCACGATCATGTCGGGCTCGAAATCGAGGGAGGCGCGTTTGGCGCGAACGGTTTCGGCCAGCGCCTTGATATAGGCAGGATCATCATGCCAGGGGGCGGCAACGCGCACGCTCGGCTGCCAGCGCATTTTCATGAGGGTTTCGAAGGCTTTGTCGCAGGCGGTAGCCGACGTTGCGGCGCAGGATTGCGGATAGAGCGGGACCAGCAGAATACGATCACAGCCCTGCGCCATCAGGGCCTTGATGCGCTCCGGCGTCGAGGGATTGCCATAGCGCATGCCCCAATCGACCACAATGCGGTCATCGACCAAGGCGAGGCGCTCGGCAAGCTTTTCGGCCTGCGAGCGGGTGATGGTTTTGAGGGGGCTCTCATTGCGCTGCTTGTTCCAGATCGTGTCGTAATCCTTGCCTTTGGCGCCGGGACGGACCGTGAGGATGATGAGATTGAGGATCGGCCACCAGATCAGGCGCGGCACTTCGATGACGCGCTGATCGGACAGGAATTCCTTGAGATAGCGCCGCATGGACCAGTAATCGGTGGCGTCGGGCGTGCCCAGATTGAGCAGCAGGACGCCGACCTTGCCGATGCGGACGACGGGATGTCCGTCTGGCAGAGGGCCAACGGCCTTGTAAGCGGCGTCAGGGCGGGCCATCACGTTCATTCTCAACTCCATTGTGCCATGCGGGACTGCTCCCGTCGGATCAGGCGGCGCTCATTATATGGACTTGACCCGCCATCCGGATTGCCAATGGCCTGATTTCTGCGCGCAAGACAAGGGGATGACGTGCGACGAGGCGGATTATTCCGCCGCCATAGCCTGTTGCGGGATCACGCTACGGAATTTTTCGAGCAAGGCAGCCTCCTCCTTGAGGACGAGGACGAGGTTGCGCTCCTTCACATGACCGAATCCGCGGATTTTTTCGGGCAGGGAGGCAATTTCAACGGCCGTTTTATGGTTGAGCGGCGTCAGCCCGGTGATGAGTTCGCCGAGGTGCTTCTCGTAGGTGCGGATCAAGTGGCGCTCGGTGCGGCGTTCCCTGGTATAGCCGAACGGATCGAGCGGCGTGCCGCGCAGGAATTTGAACGGCGCGAGCAGCCGGAAGGCGAGCATCATGCGCGGGCCGTAGCTTTGTTTGACGGGCAGGCCCTTGGCGTCCTTTTTACCGCGCAATGGCGGCGCGAGATGAAATTCGAGGCGCATCTTGCCCTCGAACTGGCTTTTCAGCTGCTTCATGAAGGAGCCATCCGTATAGAGGCGGGCGACTTCATACTCGTCCTTGTAGGCCATGAGCTTGAAAAGGGAGCGGGTAACGGCTTC
>JBJTDR010000053.1:0-66705 GCA_046092445.1 Hyphomicrobiales bacterium
GGGAAGAGGGTTCTCTCGGTTTCGGACAATGCGTTCTCGTTTTATCAGGCGAAAAGCTTTAATGATCGCCAGACCAATCTGACGGCAGTGAACGACAAGGTTGGTATTGCCATGAAAACTTTGGCGTCGGCCGACAAGGGCACCAAGGGCATCAAGTCGGAATTGTCAAAACTGGAAGGTATGTTAAAGGACCTGACAACGAGCGCCGCATCCAACGCCTTTACGTTTCAGGCGACTGGCACTAACAGCTCAAACAACGTGTTCAACAAGGCGGGTTCGATCCTTGCGCCGGTCAACACGCAGTCTATGCTTGCGGATGGCATTGACAATTTCAGCACGGCCGCAAGTATCTTCAGAAAAGCGGGTGTGACGACGGCAACCCTTTTGACTGAGCAAGTTGGCGCTGCTCCAGCCGACACGGATCTGAAAGACGCCGATATCCTGTCTTTCAAGATCGGCGGCAAGGAACTGTTTCTGAAGGTGGTTAACACCACGCCTGTCAGCCAAAATCAGGCGGGTAACACGTCGGCAACTGCGATTGAGGTCAGAACCATTGGCGATATTGTGAATGCGTTGAATGGCAAGCGTTCGAACGGTAATGACAGTCTCGCATTAACAGCGCTGTTTAATAGCGATGACAATGTTTCGGCAGGTTGGAACGCGACAGACGGGCTGACGCTTTCGTCGTCGAGCACTGCAGCAAGAAATGTGAGCTTGACCCGGGCCGCCGCGACGGCAGGTATGGCAGCTGCTATTTTTGGTGGAACGGCTGGCGCTCTTGTCGGTACGACATCTACCACATCGATAGCGGTACCTGCGGTCGCGAATGGCACTCTTCGTCTCGGTGATATCATTCAGGTCAAAGTTGGCGAAACTACTGGTGGCGGCACGCAGCAAAGTCTGTTCCTGAAAGTCACCAAACAATTCACCGGCAGTGCCGGAGCTCAAAAGGGTGACGGTCTCTCTGCGCAGCCGGGCGGCGGCTCGACAGGTGCTCTCGAGGTCCGGACGATCGGTGATATTGTTAATGCGTTGAATGGACGTAACACGACTAATGGTGCTTTGACAGGCTTCACCTGGGGTGCAGGTAACGTCGTTTCAGCGTCTTTCGACAGCGCTAAAGCGACAACTTCACTCGCCGCAGGGGAGTCGCGTTTCTCCTTGAACTCGGCGACTGCCCTGCAGATTTCGTTGAACCGTAACACCCTCGGTAATTCCGACGGGGCTGCCGCTGCGAACGTTTTTGGTGGTACGGCGGCGTCTATTATAGCGCCTGGTACGCCTCAGGCGACGGCGGTAACCAATTTTACCAGCCAGCTGACCTCTGCGGCGCAGGAAAAGCGGACTTCGGTGGCAAGGGTATTCCAGGCCTCCCTCGAGCAGGTCGACAATCTGACCAATGATGCAACGTTTGGCGGGAACAATCTGCTGAACAGCGCTGCCGGGTTCAACGTTGATCTGACCGATGCCTCATCTGCATCAACCTTGAGCAAGTTCCAGGTTAAACTGTCGGGTGCGACGGATGCGGTGAGCCTCGGCTTTGCGGCTAAAGTTGGCGGCGTATATCAGGATGGAGCACAGTTGAACTTCAACACCAATGTTCTTGTAAATGCTGCTTTGGCAAAGACACAGAACGCGCTGGCGAGACTGGAAGGTCGGCAGGTTGAAGTCGACAGCCTGACCGACTCGTTGAAAACGCGGAGCGACTTCAACAATACGGTCAAGGCGAGCCTCGGTGCGGCGTCGGCCGATCTCACGGCACTCGACCAGAATGAAGCGACAGCTCAGGCGCAGGCCGTAAACTTTGCGAACTCGGTTGCCACCAAGTTCCTCGGCACAATCGGCCAGCGTTCGCAGCAGCTTCTGCAGATCTTCTAAGATCGGATATGCCGGCAGAAGCCGGAACAGTCAGGACATCAGGGCGGCGCCGAAGCGCCGCCCTTTTTTCGTTTTCAAGGCGTCATTGCGAGCTTGCGAAGCAATCCAGCTAAAGAGTGGCGAAAGCCGAGCAACAGGGTTTGCGAGCAGAGGCGAAAACGACCAAACATCAATTGGATCGCTTCACCTTCGTTCGCGATGACGCCCCCCGGACCGCGAGCCTCCCGGATCGCCTCCCAAAACACAAACGCCACCCCCCATCTTAATCCCCCATTCACAATGCTGGTCGCATAATGAACGCTCATCCGATTTCCCGATTCTCTCGTGCGTCAACTCACCCTCTCCGTCCTGCCCGTTCTGACTGCCGTTTTCATCATGATTGCGGGCAATGGCTTGTTGAACACGCTCGTGCCGTTTCGCGCCACGGTGGAGGGGTTCAGCCCGGTCATGGTGGGGGTGATCGGGTCGGCCTATTTCTTCGGCATGCTGGCGGGCACATGGGCGGCTCCGTCAATTGTGCGCCGCGCCGGGCACACGCGGGCCTTCGCCGCCTATTCCGCCGTCGTCTCGGTCGCCGTTCTGGCGTTTCCGGTTGCGGTATCACCGATCCCGTGGATGATCCTGCGCGCCCTTGTCGGCTTCTGCTTTGCGGGTCTCTATGCCGTCGTTGAAAGCTGGATTTCCGGAAAAGCCGGCCCCGCCCAGCGCGGGCGACTTCTGGCAATTTACAACATCTCGAATTTCGCCGGTTCCGCACTGGGCCAGCAGACCTTGCGTTTCTTCGAGGCCAAAAGCGACGCGCTGTTCTCCGCCGCCGCCAGCTTCATGATGCTCGCGCTCGTGCCCATGGCCATGACAAAGGCCGAGCCGCCGCCTTTGCCGCCAAAGGGGCGCCTTGTTATCCGCGAACTCTGGCGCGTCTCCCCCATAAGCCTCGTCACCGCCATTCTGCTCGGCCTTGCCAACGGCACCTTCTGGTCGATCATCCCCGCTTACGTACAAAAGCTCGATCTCGGCCCCGGCACAGTCGCAAGTTTCATGACCTTCGCAATCATCGGTTCGGCGCTTTCGCCCTATCCCGTCGGCCGCCTGTCGGATCGGTTCGACCGTCGCAAGGTCATTGCCGGCATGTCGCTGGCCGTCATGCTGCCCGAAATCGCCATGGCCCTCATCCCCGCTCCGCAACCCTTCCTGCTCTACACGCTCGGCTTTCTCGTCGGCGGCCTCATCACCGTGCTCTATCCGCTGATGACGGCGCTCTCGGTCGATCGCCTCGGTTCCGAAAAAGCCGTGCCCGTCGCCAGCACCACGCTCTTCATCTATTGCCTCGGCGCAATTATCGGCCCCACCTTCGTCGCATGGCTGATGACAGCCCTCGGCGACCGCATGCTCTTCGTCCACAACGCGCTTGTCCACTTCACAATCATCGCCTATGCCCTATGGCGCATCACCCGCGAAGGCCCCATCCCGCACGGCAATAAAAGCCCGGTAGACACCGGCGAAGAGCGCCTTGTGGGATAATCATGCCCCTTCCGCTGCTATTTTGTCTTTACAAAACCCTGTTTACGGCAACACATTTCCCTCCTTACAGGAGACGGACATGGCACTCACTATTCGCAACCCAAGAGCCAAAAACCTCGCCAAGGAATTGGCCGCTTCCCGGCACATCACCATGACCCAGGCCGTCATCGAGGCCCTCTCAAACGAGCTTGAGCGCGAACGTCAAAAAGTACCACTCGCCGAACGCATCGAAGCCCTGCGCCAAACCCATTTCAACGGCGTCATGCAAGGGCGCGACATGACCAAGGACGAAATCGACGCCATGTGGGGCCCTTTAGCCGATGTTTATCGACACATCCGCCATCATCGCGATCTTGGGCAACGAGCCTGAAGAGGCGCATTTTCCGGGGCGCATCGACCACGCGAGCCATATCGTTACCTCGCCCGTCATTGTGCTCGAAACCGTCATGCGCCTCTCGACGCTCATACCCTGCAGCGTCGATAAAGCCAGAACCATCACCCACGATTTTCTAGCCGAGATTGGTGCCGGAATTCTCCCTATTTCCGCACAAACCGGCGACCACGCCATCAATGCCTTCGCCCGCTTCGGCAAAGGCCAGGGCCACCCCGCCCAACTCAATCCCGGCGATTGCTTTTCCTATGCAATGGCCAAAGAACACAGCATCGCCCTGCTCTGCAAGGGCAGTGATTTCTTGAAAACGGATTTGGCGTGAGGGGAAGGCATTACTCCCGCCACCCTCACCCCTCAAACACGAACCCAGCGTTCGGTTGCGGCGTCGTCCGCTTCCCGCGCGTCCACCCATCCGCCTATCGTTCCATCGGTTGCGTGTTCTTTCTTCCAGAACGGCGCGCGGGTTTTCAGGAAATCCATCAGAAAACTCGCCGCTTCGAACGCCGCGGCCCGATGCGCCGAGGCCGTCACCACCAGCACAATCCCTTCCCCGGGGTTTACTTTGCCGAACCGGTGGATCACCGTTACGCCCTGCAACGGCCATCGGCCCAGTGCCTCCGCCGCCACACGGCCGATTTCTTCCTCCGCCATTCCGGGATAATGCTCGAGTTCGAGCGCCGCCAATTGGCCGCCCTCGCTCCGGCACAGCCCCGAAAACGTCACAATCGCCCCGATATCGAAACGCCCTTCCGCAATCAGCGCGCTCTCCGCCGCTGCATCGAACGGCCCGGCCTGAACGCGGATTGTCACACGCGGTTCCATCTCGGCCCCTATCCGCCGGTCATGGGCGGGAAAAACGCGATTTCCGACGCCCCGGCAATGGGCGCCCCGGGCTTGACATGGCGGCGGTCAATCGCGGCCCTCACAATCTCCGGATTGTCGAACGCGGCCGCATAATGCTCGCCCCGTCCCGCAAGCCAGGCCGCCACATCGCGCACGGTCTGTACGGTTTCAGGCAGCGCGACGCGCTCTTCCGGAACCCCCACACGCTCCCGCACCCATGCGAAATAAACCAGTTTCACCTCAGTCATCGAGTTCCACCACATGGTGGATACCGGCTTTGAAATAGTCGTATCCGGTATAGAGCGTCAGCAGCGCCGCAATCCACAACAGCACAATCCCGATCGTCACATTGCCCGGCAGCACCGTCTCGCCCGCCTGCCCGGCAATCAGAAATCCCAGGGCGACCAACTGCACCGTCGTCTTCCATTTGGCAATCGTCGAGACGGGAACACTCACCCGCAGTTCCGCAAGAAACTCCCTCAGCCCCGACACCAGAATTTCACGGCTCAAAATCACGATCGCCGCCCAGATCGACCAGCCATGAATCGTGCGGTCGGCCACCAGCATCATCAGACACGCCGCAACCAGCAATTTGTCGGCAATCGGGTCAAGCATCCGCCCGAGCGAGGATTGCTGCTCCCAGATCCGCGCCAGATACCCGTCGAGAAAATCCGTCAAAGCCGCAAGCGTGAAAATCGCCAGCGCCGTCCATCGCATCCAGAACTCCTCCGGCCAGAACAGGCACAGCACGACCGCAGGCACCGCCGCAACCCGCCCGTATGTGAGCAGATTCGGCAGCGACAGAGGCCCGACTCGGCGCGATTTTGACATAATGGCCATGAATTTCAGGAAGCATGAGCCTGTTGCAAGCGTCAATACCTAATTGATCGATTCGTCGGCACGAACCCTGAACGATACGCACTCATTTCCCGCCGGAGAGGAAAAAATCATACACTGCCCGCGCCGTTGCCCGATTGACACCGGGCGTTTTCGCCAGATCATCGAGCGATGCCCGCGCAATCGCCTTCGCCGTGCCGAAATGCAGCAGCAAGGCCCGCTTCCGCGTCGGCCCGATCCCCGGAATGTCATCAAGCGGGCTTTTCGTCAGATCCTTCCTGCGCCGCGCGCGATGCGTTCCGATCGCGAACCGGTGCGCCTCGTCGCGCAAACGCTGCACGAAATACAGCGCCGGATCGCGCGGCGGCAATTTGAACGGCGCCCGCCCCGGAATGAAAAACGTCTCGCGCCCCGCATCGCGATCAGGCCCCTTGGCAACGCCAACCAGCGGCACCTTGGTAATCCCGAGCTCGTCGAGCACCACACGTGCCGCCTCAAGCTGCCCCTTCCCGCCATCGATCAGCACCAGATCAGGCCAAGCCGGCATCGTATCCGCCGCCTCCGGCTGGTCGGAATCCGGTGTGCTCTCCTTCCTCAGCCGCGCAAAGCGCCGCGACAGCACCTCCCGCATCATCCCGTAATCATCGCCGGGCGTGATGTCCTGCGACTGGATGTTGAACGTCCGGTAATGCGGCTTTGAAAACCCGTTTTCACCCGCAACCACCATGCCGCCCACGGCATTCGTGCCCATAATGTGCGAATTGTCATACACTTCCACCCGGCGCGGCACTTTCGGCAGATCAAACGCCTGCGCCAGCGCCCCCAGCAATTGCTTTTGCGACGCCGTGTCCGCGAGTTTGCGCGCCATAGCCTCCTTCGCATTGCTCGCCGCATGGTCGACCAGATTGCGCTTCTCGCCCCGCTTCGGCACGCTCATCTCGACACGATGTCCGGCATGAACCGATAGCGCATCTGCAAGCAGATCGCTCCCCTCGGGCTCATGCGACAGCAAAACCAGCTTCGGCGGCGGCTTGTCATCGTAAAACTGCGCCACAAACTGCGCCAGCACTTCCGCCGCCGGAATCGAACGGTCGGCCCGCGGAAAATAGGAACGGTTCCCCCAATTCTGGTAATTCCGGAAAAAGAAAATCTGGATACAGAACTGCCCCGCATCCTCGTGCAGCGCAAACACATCCGCCTCTTCCACCGTCTGCGGATTGATATCCTGGCTCGCGGCAATCGCAGAGAGCGCAGCCAATCTGTCGCGCAAACGCGCCGCCGCCTCGAATTCGAGCGCGTCCGACGCTTCCTGCATCGCCTCGCCGAGACGCGCCTTCACCGCCTGGCTCTTTCCGCTCAGAAAATCCCGCGCCTCCGCCACCAGCCGCGCATATCCCGGCGCATCCACCTCGTTTGTGCACGGCCCCGCGCACCGCTTGATCTGATAGAGCAGGCACGGCCGCGTCCGGTTCTGGAAGAACGAATCCGTGCAGGTCCGCAACAAAAACGCCCGCTGCAACGCCGTCACCGTCCGGCTCACCGCCCACACATTCGCAAACGGCCCGAAATAATATCCCTGCCGGTTCCGCGCCCCGCGATGCTTCGTCAATTGCGGCGCGATATGGTCCGACGCGATCAGAATATACGGGAAGGATTTGTCATCCCTCAGCAGCACGTTGAACCGCGGCTTCAACTGCTTGATGTAATTCGCCTCGAGCAGCAGCGCTTCCGTCTCGGTCTCCGTCGTCACGAATTCCATCGACGCCGTTTCGGCAATCATCCGCGCGATGCGGCTCGTATGGCCAACGCCGCGCGCATAATTCGCGACCCGCTTTTTGAGGCTTTTCGCCTTCCCCACATACAGCACCGCGCCCGTATCATCGATCATGCGATACACGCCCGGTACGTTCGGCAATGTGCGCAGCGCCTTCTGGACCACCTCGACGCCCGCCTTCAACCGGAGCGGAGTGGCATCGGCCTCGAAATCCAGTTCGACGCCGGAATCCCCTTCCTCCACACCCTCGTCACCCGCCTCGGCGAGATCCATATCGTCAGGCAGGTCGATTTCGGGGGGAATATCACTCGGCTTGCGGCTCATCACCCTGATATACGCACCCACCCGCGCCGATGAAAGGGCTTTCTCGATGACAGCACGCTCCGAATCCCCTAAGAAAAAATCATGAGCACACATTTTGACGACTACGAATTCTTCACCCGCCGCCACCGCCTACTCGATGTCATGGAAGCGCGCAAATTGGATGGTATTCTGCTCTTCCAGCAGGAGAGCATGTATTGGCTCACCGGCTATGACACATTCGGCTTCTGCTTTTTCCAGTGCCTCTATCTCGGTGCCGATGGCCGCATGGCTCTCCTCACCCGCTCCGCAGATCTGCGCCAAGCCAGACACACCTCGATCCTCGACGATGTCCGCGTCTGGAAAGACGGCAAAAATGCCAATCCCTCGCAGGATCTCGTCGCCATGGTGCGCGATCTCGCAGGCTCCGGCAAAACCCTCGGCGTCGAATTCGACAGCTATGGCCTGAGCCATTTCAACGGCAAACGGCTCGAAGACGCCTTCAAAGGCGTTGCAGCGCTGGAAGACGCCTCCGACTGCGTCACCCGCCTGCGCGCCATCAAGTCCCCCGCCGAAATCGTCTATGTCCGCGAGGCCGCGAAACTATCGGACGCCGCCGACAAAGCCGCCCTGGATGCCATTCGCGCCGGTGCCGATGAGGGCCACATCCTCGCCGCCCAGCACAATGCCATCTTCAGCGCCGGTGGCGATTACCCCGGCAACGAGTTCATCATCGGGTCGGGCCGCGATGCGCTGCTCTGCCGCTACAAAGCCGGTCGCCGCACACTCGATCATGACGACCAGATCACCATCGAATTCGCCGGCACCTTCCGCCATTACCACGCCGCCATCATGCGCACGGTCGTCGTCGGCAAGCCCCGTCCCCTGCACATCACCTATCACCACGCCGCCGAACAAGCCCTGCTCGCCTGCCAGAGCACGTTGAAACCCGGCGCAACCGCGGGCGATGTCTTCGCTGCCCACACCCGTATTTTCGACGAGCACGGCCTCTCCTCGCACCGTCTCAACGCCTGCGGCTATTCGCTCGGCGCCAAATTCACGCCGTCATGGATGGATTGGCCGATGTTTTACGAGAATAATGACTGGGTGATCGAACCGGGCATGGTCATGTTCGCCCATATGATCCTCATGGACTCGGAAAGCGAAACAGCCATGTGTCTTGGCCGCACCTATCTCGTCACACCCGACGGCGCCGAACCGCTGAACTGCCCCGATACCGGCTTGTTGGTCCGGTGACGGAACTCCTCCGCCGGGCCATGGAAAACTTTGCCTTTCCTAACATTGATGTGGGATTGGTGATCTCGATATTGTGACTGCCGGATCAGACTGCTAAAGCGCTTCATGAAACGGCGTCGCGAGTCGTTTTTGATCCCGAAACGAGAGCTGGAGCCGCATTCTCGCCATGAAAGCCGATATCAAGCTGGTCGCGGGGAATTCAAATCGCGCGCTGTCCGAGGCGATTGCCGCCTATCTCTCGCTGCCGCTCGCCAAAGCACAGGTCCGCCGGTTCGCGGATATGGAAATCTTTGTTGAAATTCAGGAGAATGTCCGCGGGCAGGATGTGTTCATCATCCAGTCGACCTCCTTCCCGACCAATGACCATTTGATGGAACTTCTCATCATCTCGGATGCCTCGCGTCGCGCCTCCGCCAAACGCATCACCGCCGTGATCCCCTATTTCGGCTATGCCCGACAAGATCGCAAAGCAGGCCCGCGCACACCGATCTCCGCCAAACTCGTCGCCAATCTCATCACCCAATCCGGCGTCGACCGCGTTCTCACCGTCGATCTGCACGCCGGCCAGATCCAGGGCTTCTTCGATATCCCGACCGACAATCTCTTCGCCGCCCCCCTGATGGCCCGTGACATCCAGCAACACATGGACACGTCCAACGTCATGGTCGTGTCGCCTGACGTCGGCGGCGTGGTCCGCGCCCGCGCGCTTGCCAAACGGATCGATGCCCCCCTCGCCATCGTCGACAAAAGGCGCGAACGCGCCGGCGAGAGCGAAGTCATGAACATTATCGGCGACGTCAAAGGCCGCTCCTGCATTCTCGTCGATGATATCGTGGATTCCGGCGGCACATTGTGCAACGCGGCCGACGCACTGCTCGCCGACGGCGCGAAGGAAGTCTATGCCTACATCACCCACGGCGTACTCTCGGGCGGCGCCGTCGCCCGCATCGCTTCGTCGAAGCTCAAGGAACTGGTGCTCACCGATTCCATCCAGCCAACCGAAGCCGTCAAGGTCGCAAGCAATATCCGCGTGATCTCGGTCGCCCAACTCATGGGCGAAGCCATCGGCCGCACAGCAACCGGTTCAAGCGTCTCGAGCCTGTTCGATTAGAACACGACCCGTCGCCTGATCAGTCAAATCGCCGCCTGACTTTCCCGATCATTCGATCCAAGGATTGATCAGCGCAACGCGCGTTTTTGCAAAATCCTCAGTATTGAGCGTCACCAGCGTCAACCCGAACTGAAGCGCCGTCGCGGCAATGATCAAATCGGGTTGACTGAACGTATGGCCTATCCTGCGCCCGTCTTCGACCAGCATCCGCCAACGAACCATCACATCCTCGGAAACAGGCAGAATTTGCTGGCTGAATTCCGGTCGAAGTCGAAACTCGAACCAATCGGTCAACTCGGCCCGCCGTGCAGGCTCGGAAATCATTTCGATACCGAAGCGAATTTCGGCAAATGTTACCGAGCTCACAAATAATTCTGACGCAGGTTTGTTTTTGAGAAACGCCAGTACTTTGGCGTCCGGTCGCGGTCGCCGTGTTTCAGACAGTATATTTGTATCGAGCAGAAAACCACTCACAAATCGACTGCCCGAACCGGCATGGCACTACCCTGCGGTGCAAGATCAATCTCCCGATAGGGCGAGGCTTGCAGGGCAGCGATCAGAGAATCGCCTGTCTTCTCGCCTGCCATTCGTTTGAAAGTTTCAGCGGAAACCACAACCACTTCATCGCGGCCATGCACTGTCACCGTCTGCGGCCCGTCACTCTGAACACGGCGAACCAACTCGCTGAAACGCGCTTTGGCATCCTGCAATGGCCAACGATGCCGTACACCGGTCTTGTCCATCAAAGGGGGGCGAGATAATCTGGTCATACTGACTAGATATCATAACTGCATCCTGCAAATCAAGGACAAGTCTGCGATCAGATATTCATCCCTTTGACGCGCCGAATTCGCTCGTAAACCCCCAAGAAAAAATTGGCCTCACGGGGCTTCAATCCATTATAAGAGCGGAATGAACCCGAAAAGCACGCAATCGCCCCTTGATAGCCTCACTGTCACCGCCCGCAAGGTCGCGGAAAAGGGCCCGCCGCCTGTTGATCAATGGCACCCGGCCTATTGTGGCGAGATCGATATGCGGATCGCCTCCGACGGCACATGGTTTTATCTCGGCACGCCGATTGGCCGCCCCGCCCTCGTCAAGCTCTTCGCCTCGATCCTGCGCAAAGACCCTGAACGCCACGTCCTCGTCACCCCCGTCGAAATGGTCGGCATTCAGGTCGATGATGCCCCCTTCCTTGCGGTTGCCATGGATATCGTGACCGGCGAAAACGGCCAGTCCCTGATCTTCCGGACAAATGTCGATGACCGCGTCACGGCCGGTCCCGACCACCCGATCCGTTTCGAGGAGGAGGCCACAGGCGGCCTCAAACCCTATATCCTCGTCCGCGGCGGCTTGTGGGCCAAGGTCGCGCGCCCCGTCTTCTACGATCTGATGGAACTGGGCGAGGAACGCGAGATCAAACATCAAGCCATGTTCGGCCTCACCTCGAACGGCGCGTTCTTCCCGATGATGGAAGTAGAAAAGCTCGGAGCCCGATGAAAGCCCCCACGGCCCTCCCGCAGGAGACATTGTTTTCAATCGACGCTGTTCGCGCCCGCGCCCTGAACGCGCTGACACTCGAACCAGCCGCCGATCTCTTTGATCCCGCAATCATCCCGAGCGTCGGGGATCACCAACTCGCAGGCTATGTGCCGACACTCGCCGATCAAGCCCGCCGCCCTGCCGCCGTTCTCATTCCTGTCATCGCACGCGGTGATGAGGCTTCGATCATCCTGACACGACGTGCATCCCATCTGAAAGACCATGCCGGGCAGGTCGCATTTCCCGGCGGCAAGATCGACGCCGCCGACGCCTCCCCCCTCGCAACCGCGCTCCGCGAAGCGGACGAGGAGATCGGCCTTGCAAGCCATCACGTCACCCCCCTCGGATTTCTCGATCCCTACCTCTCCGCCACCGGCTTCCGGATCATCCCCGTCATGGCACTCGTTGCGGACACCGCACAGTTCCAACCCAATGCGGCGGAAGTCGAAGCCGTTTTCGAGGTTCCGCTCCGCTTTCTGATGGACCCGTCAAACCATCAGCAACATTCGGCGGAATGGCGCGGTGCCATCCGGAAATATTATGCAATTCCGTATGAAACACATTATATATGGGGTGTCACCGCAGGCATTCTGCGCAATCTTTACGAGAGGCTATACGCGGCATGATCCGCATTGCATTTGAATCACTCGTGCTTTTCCTGATCCCGTTCGCGCTTTTTGCGGGATGGTTGATGCTCAGCAAAAAATCCGCCTTCGATCCCGAGCATTGGAGCAAACCGTTTCTGATCCTTATTATGTCCGGTCTGGTCCTGATCGCGGTGTCCTTTGTGCTCTCCGGCGTTTTCGCCAAGCGCCATCTCGACACCTATATTCCGGCGCACATGGAAAACGGCAAATTCGTTCCGGGCGGCTTTAAGTGACCACCCCGCCCGCGCGCATCCCGATGACCGGCCTGCTCGCCGCCAACTCCCTGCGCCGCCTGCTCGATCTTCTGTCTCGGGACGGTGACACCGCCTATATTGTCGGCGGTGCGGTCAGAAATGCCCTTTTCGGTCGCCCCATCCATGAAATCGACATCGCCACTTCGGCCACTCCGTCTCTCGTCATGGCCCGGGCAGAAAGTGCGGGCTTCAAAACAATCCCGACCGGGATCGACCACGGCACCGTCACCGTCATGGTCGACCACACACCCTATGAAGTCACCACTTTCCGCAGCGACATCGCCACAGATGGGCGCCGCGCAACCGTGCTCTTCGGGCGCGACATCCTGACCGACGCCGAGCGGCGCGATTTCACCATCCACAGCCTTTACGCGGATCAGGATGGCGTGATCATCGATCTCGTCGGCGGCTTGGCCGATATCGCCGCCCGCCGCGTCCGCTTCATCGGCGATCCGATTGCCCGAATCCGCGAGGATTATCTCCGCATTCTGCGCTTTTTCCGCTTCCAGTCCGACTATGCCGAAGGCGCTCCCGATGCCGCGGCCCTTGCGGCCTCAAAATCGGAGCAGAACGGCCTCGACACCCTCTCCCGCGAGCGCATCCGCGCCGAATTCCTCAAAATCCTCTGTTCCCGCCGCGCGGTTGAAACCGTAGCCCTGATGGCGGAGACAGGCATTCTGCCCCATGTCATCGATCAATCCCCCGATATCAATACGCTCCGGCACCTCGTCGCCTTCCATCCCGCATCCGACGCCATTCTCCGCCTGGCATCACTTGCCGTCCGCTCTGTCCCCGAATGCGAATCGCTGCGCGACAAATTGCGCCTGTCCAATAACGAATTCGCTACCCTGAAAGCGATCGCAACCGCGCTTCCCGCTCTCCCCGACACACCCGAACGCGCCCCGCCCCGGCAACTCCGTGCGCTCGCCTATCGTCACGGCCATACCTACGCGCTCGACGCGCTGCGGATCAAACGCGCCATGCACGGCGCGACCGTGCCCGATTCCATCCGCACCCTCATCGAAAGCGCCCCCGACTCCTGCCCCTTCACCGGCGCGATGCTGCTCGCAACAGGCCTCGCCCCGGGCCGGCACATCGGCAAAATCATCACCGCCGCAGAGACCGAATGGATCGCGCAGGATTTCCCGTCCGACCCCGCAACCCGCGACACCATCCTCGCAAACGCCGTCAAACAGCACGCCTGAGTGATTAGAGTGTTCATGTCCCCGGATAAGCATCTGCCCCCGCCTTGCTTTCGCCGCGAAAAGGCAACACGGTAAAACCAATTCACGTTCGCCGCCGTATTCTCCTCGGGCGGCCCTGACCCGCGACACCAGAAGGAAGACCGATGAGCCTTGCGACTTCGACCTCTGACAACGCCGTCATCGCTCAGGCCGAGGCCGCCACTGAAACCCTGAAACAGGCGCGCAGCGCCCTCTCGGACGTCATTTTCGGTCAGGAAGCCATCCTTGACCACACGCTGACCACGATCCTCGCCGGCGGCCACGCCTTGATTGTCGGCGTCCCGGGCCTCGCCAAAACCAAGCTCGTCGAAACCATGGGCACCGTTCTCGGCCTCGCCGAACAGCGCATCCAGTTCACACCCGATTTGATGCCCTCCGATATTCTCGGCTCCGAAGTCATGGAGGAGACGCCAGATCACCGCCGCGCCTTCCGCTTCCTCAAAGGTCCCGTCTTCGCGCAATTGCTGATGGCCGACGAGATCAACCGCGCCAGCCCCCGCACCCAGTCCGCTTTGCTTCAGGCCATGCAGGAATATCACGTCACCATCTCCGGCGTGCGCTACGATCTGCCCCGCCCCTTCCACGTCCTCGCCACCCAGAACCCGATCGAGCAGGAGGGCACCTATCCCCTGCCCGAAGCCCAGCTCGACCGCTTCCTGATGCAGATCGATATCGACTACCCCGATCAGGCCACCGAACGCCGCATCCTCATTGAAACCACAACCTCGCACCATCAAACCGCCAAAGCGGCTTTAACCGCGGAAGCTCTCATGTCCATCCAGCACCTCGTGCGCGATCTCCCCATCGGCGATCAAATTGTCAACGCCATCCTCGCCCTCGTCCGCTCGGCCCGTCCGACGGACGCCACTGCCGACATCGGCAAACATCTCGCCTGGGGCCCCGGTCCGCGCGCGGGACAGGCCTTGATGCTCGCCGTCCGCGCCCGCGCGCTCCTGCAAGGCCGTCTCGCCCCGTCCCTCGATGATGTCGCAGCGCTTGCCGAACCCGTCCTCAAACACCGCATGGCGCTGTCCTTTGGCGCCCGCGCCGATGGCATCCGCCTGCCGGATCTGATCGCCACGCTCGTCAGCCGCCTCGCCTAGAGCATCGCCCGATGGCCCAGCTCCAGCATCCGGTTCAAGATCATGCACCGCAAACGCGAAAAATCATTGCGGAAGCGCGGACGCTGGCCTCCCGCCTGCCGAAACTCATGCTCGACGCCCGCCACATCGCCTCCACCCTCTCCCACGGCCTGCACGGCCGCCGTCGCGCCGGACCGGGCGAGACCTTCTGGCAATTCCGCCCCTTCACCGCGGGCGAACCCGCCCAGAGGATTGACTGGCGCCGCTCCGCCCGCGACGATACCCGCCTGTTCATCCGTGACCGCGAATGGGAAGCCGCCCGCACGCTCTCCCTCTGGATAGACCGCTCCCCCTCCATGGCCTTCAAATCCCGTCTATCACAAGTCACGAAAGAAGACCGCGCCCTCACCCTCGGCCTCGCACTCGCCCGGATGCTCGTTGCCGGCGGCGAGAAAGTCGGCCTCATCGGGCTCATGCCGCCCCTCGCCTCGCGTCACATCATCGAGCGCATGGCCGACGCCCTTCTGGCTGATCGCGCGCCTTCCGCCGAAATGCCCGAAATTCTCCCCCTCCCCGCCCGGTCGGAAGGCATCCTCATCGGCGACCTCCTGCTCCCCACCGAGACCATCGCCACCACGCTGACAGCACTCGCCGCCCAAGGTGCGCTCGGCCACCTCATCCGCATCGTCGATCCGGTCGAGGAAACCTTCCCCTTTTCCGGTGAAACCGAACTCGTCGAAACCGTCGGCCAAACCCCCTTCTTCATCGGCAATGCCGCCGATTTCCGCGCGCGCTACATAGCGCACATGGCCGGTCACGATGCCGCATTGCGGATGCTGGCAGCGCGCCATGGCTGGACCTATCAAATCCACCACACTGACAAACCCGCCACCGACGCCCTGCGCGCGCTCATGATGCGGCTCTCCCCCGGCCAAGGCTCCGCCGCAACCAGCTTGAGAGCGTAGCGCCATGTGGGGATTGCCTTTAGCGTTCACGATTCCCTTGGCGCTCCTCGCTTTGGCGCTCCTGCCCGTGCTCTATTTTCTGCTGCGCGCCTCCCCGCCGCGCCCGCACACGCTCCGCTTCCCGCCGCTCCCCCTGATCCGCGACCTCGTGCCCGAAGCCAGCGAACCGAAACGGATGCCGCCATGGCTCCTCTGGCTGCGCCTCCTCATCATGGCCCTGATTATTCTGGCGATGTCCGGCCCCGTCTGGGCACCCGAACGCGCAACATTGGAGCGCGACGGCCCCGTTCTGCTCCTCCTCGATTCCGGCTGGGCCTCCGCCCCCGACTGGGCCGCCCGCCAATCCGCCGCCGAGACCATCATCAACGAAGCCCAGCGGACCGGCCGCACCATCGGCATGGTCGCACTCGCCTCTGCGCCCGCACCAATTACCCTTCTCGCGCCCGGCGACGTTCTCGAAAAAATCCGCGCGCTCAAACCCTCGGCCCTGATGCCGGCACGCGACACCCACCTTGAGACGATTGCCGCCTTCGTCCGCGAACACGCCCCGTCCGAAGCCATCTGGATCACCGACGGCCTGACAAGCACCCCCGACGATCCCTTCGCCACCCGCCTTTCCGCAACGCTCGCCCCCGCCTCCCTCACCCTCCTCGATACGGGAACCCGCACCCGGAACGCGATTGCAGGCATCGAGAATTCCGCGGAAGGCTTCACCATCCGCATCATCCGTCCAAAGGATAATCTTGCCACCTCCGGTCGCCTCATCGTCCGCGACACGCGCGGCACCTCCTTGGGCGAAGCGCCCTATCTCTTTGCCGACAACGAGACCGAGATTTCAGCCAAACTCGCTTTACCCCCCGATCTCCGCAATGAAAGCACCTCGATTGAACTCGTCGGCACCAAATCGGCCGGTGCCGTGGCACTCCTCGATGACAGCAATCATCGCCGCCGTGTCGGCATTGTGTCGGGATCAACCGTCGATATCTCCCAGCCCCTTTTGTCGCCGACATGGTATGTATCCCGTGCGCTCGCACCCTTCGCCGATCTGCGCGAACCCCGCCAGGGCATCACGGACGCAATCGCCACATTGCTCGATGAAAAAGTTTCGGTACTGGTTCTCGCCGATATCGGTGCCTTGCCCGACGAACTCACGGCACGCCTTGAAACCTTCCTCACCGGGGGCGGCGTGATCCTGCGCTTCGCCGGAGCGCGCCTCGCCGCCGACGACGACCCTCTCGTCCCCGTCCGACTCCGACGTGGCGGCCGGACACTTGGCGGCGCACTCGCTTGGGATACCCCGAAAACCCTGGCACAATTCGAGGAAACAAGCCCGTTCTACGGCCTTGTCCCGCCAAAGGAAGTCGCCATTTCACGCCAATTACTGGCCGAACCCGAGGCGGATCTGCCACGGAAAACATGGGCCATGCTCGAGGACAACACCCCGATTGTCACCGCCGAGCGTCGCGGCAAAGGCTATCTCGTCCTCATTCACGTCACCGCCGACACCTCATGGTCAAGCCTGCCGATCTCGGGCCTGTTCGTCGAGATGCTGCGCCGCATCGTCGCGCTTTCCACCACCTCGGGCACCTCGCAAGAAAGCGGCGATGTCCGCACAAAGCCGCTACCACCCCTCAAAATCCTGAACGGTTACGGCGTTTTGGAGCCCCCACCCCCGACCCTCAATCCGGTGCCGCCCAACACTCCGTTGGTCCCCGCACTCGCGACACCCCCCGGCCTCTATGGCGACCCTGCAAAATACGTCGCCATCAATCCGCTCGGCCCGAAAGACACGCTCCATTCCCTCAACCTTCAAAGCCCGGGCCTGCGTCTGCTGCCGCTATCACGCCCCCAACCGGTTGAGCTCCGCAGCTGGCTTCTGGTCATGGCAGCAATCGGATTTGCCATTGACTCGCTGGCTGTCCTCCTCCTCTCCGGCTACCGCCTTGGTCGTCGGCCAATCACACTCTTCCTCCTCGCCGCCTGTCTCGGCGCAGCCTCTCTCGCCTTGCCTGATCATGCCCGTGCCGAAACAACCGCCCTCAGCCCGAAGGATACCGAAGGCGCATTGAAAACCCGCCTCGCTTACATTGTGACGGGTGATGCTGCGATCGACGAAATCAGCCGGGCAGGACTTCAGGGCCTCTCCGACTTCGTACGCGACAAGACATCCTTCGAGCCCGCCGATCCCGTTGGTGTCGATCTCCTGCGCGATGAACTGGCCGTCTATCCCCTGCTCTACTGGCCGATCATCGCCACCCGCCCCCCGCCCGATGACGCGGCCATGCGCCGCCTCGGCAATTTCATGCAAGGCGGCGGAATCGTGATTTTCGACACACGGGACGCAGCCAGCTCGAAAACCGGTTTCGACACCACACCCGAGACGCGCGCTTTGCGGATGATCCTCGCCGGCATGTCCGTGCCCGATCTCGAACCCCTCCCGCCCGATCACGTTCTGACGAAGGCCTTCTATCTGATCGACCGGATTCCTGGGCGCTATGCCACAGGCACAACATGGATCGAAGCGACAGCCCCCGTCACGTCCGGCACACAGGAACCGGCGCAACCCGTCCGCGCTGGAGACAGCGTCTCGCCCGTCCTGATCACAGGCAATGATCTTGCCGCCGCATGGGCAACCGACCGGCGCGGCGAACCGCTATTTCCCCTCGACCAATCCATGCCGCGTCAGCGCGACATGGCCTTCCGCGCCGGCGTCAACATCGTCATGTACGCCCTCACCGGAAACTACAAAGCCGATCAGGTTCACGTTCCCGCTCTGCTCGAACGGTTGGGGAACTAGACCATGACACTCGAATGGGCACCGCTGATCCCGTTACCCCTGCTGGCGATCCTCGCGCTCGCTCTCGTCGCAACCAGCCTCGCAACACTGCTCGGCCGCAAGGGAAGCGTCCTGCTCCGCCTTCTCGCGGGCACACTCTTGATCGTCGCCCTCGCCAACCCGTCCATCGTGCGCGAGGAGCGCGAAAAGCTCAAAGACGTCGCCGTTCTCCTCATCGACAGAAGCGGCTCGCAATCTCTCTCGGTGCGCGAGACCCAGACAAATCTCGCTCTGGCCGAAGTCAAAAAAAATCTTGCTACCCTGCCAAATCTCGACGTCCGTGTTGTCGAGACAACCCCTGCGGGCGAGAACGGAACCCGCCTGTTCGCAGCGCTCGAAAGCGCCCTGTCCGATGTCCCGCCCGAGCGGATTGCCGGCGCGATCCTCGTTACCGACGGAATCATCCACGATATCCCCAACACCTTGAATGCGCTCGGCTTCCGCGTCCCGCTCCATACCTTGATCACGGGCCTTCCCGCCGAGCGCGACCGGCGCATCGAACTCCTCGATGCCCCCCGCTTCGGCATTGTCGGGAAGCAACAAACCGTTCGCCTGCGCGTCACCGACAACACCGGCAACGAACCTGTTTTGGTGAAATTGCGGCGCGATGGCAAACCCGCGGGTGAAGGCCGCGTTCAACCCGGCCAGACGCTCTCGCTCCCGGTCCAGATCACCCATAGCGGCGCCAATGTCATCGAACTCGAAGCGGAAGAAGCCACTGGCGAGCTGACCGGCATCAACAACAAGGCAACCATCATCATTGACGGCGTTCGTGACAAGATGCGCGTCCTCCTCGTCTCCGGCGAACCCAATCCGGGCGAACGGACATGGCGCAACACGCTGAAATCGGATGCCAGTGTCGAACTAATCCACTTCACCATTCTACGCCCGCCCGAGAAACAGGATGGCACGCCCGTCAGCGAACTCTCGCTGATTGCCTTCCCGACCCGTGAACTCTTCGAAACCAAGATCGACGACTTCGACCTGATCATTTTTGACCGCTATACACAGCAATCCATCTTGCCCTCGGCCTATCTGCAAAACATTGTCCGTTACGTTCGAAACGGCGGTGCCCTCTTCGTCTCCGCCGGCCCTGAATTCGCCGGCCCCGACGGTCTGGCAGGCACTCCGCTGCAGGCAATCCTTCCCGCAACACCCGATGGGCAAATGGCGGAAAAGCCGTTCCGCCCTCAAATCACCGAAATTGGTGCCAAACACCCTGTCACCCGAACGCTGCCCGGATCCGGCTCCCCGCCGGAATGGGGTGAATGGACCCGCCAGATTCTGGCACAGTCAACGCAGGGTTCCGTGGTCATGTCCGGCGACAACGCCCAACCGCTTCTCGTCCTTAATCGCGAGGGCAAAGGCCGCGTCGCCCTGCTCTTGTCCGATCACGCATGGCTATGGGCGCGCAACTTCCGCGGCGGCGGCCCCTATCTCGATCTCCTGCGGAATACCGTTCACTGGCTCATGAAAGAGCCGCAACTCGAAGAAGAGGCCCTGCGCGCCAGCGCCAAACCCGGCACCCTCGTCATTGAGCGTCGCACGATGGCCGACAATGTCGGCGCATTGTCCCTCACTTCCCCCTCGGGCGCGAAACAATCCGTCACGCTGGAACAGGTCGGCCCCGGACTCTGGCGTCGTGAAATCCCGATCAGCGAACTCGGTCTCTACCGCGTCGATGATGGAGCCCTCGCCGGCTTTGCAAGCGTCGGCCCCGCCAACCCGCTCGAGTTTCAGGACGTCCTGTCCTCAACCAATCCGATGTCAACCCTGTCGGCGGCTAGCGGCGGCTCCATCCGCCGGATTGCCCCCGCCACGTTATCGGGCTCGGCCGTCACCGTCATTCTTCCGTCCATCATCCGCACAACGGGCACAGGCCCCTTGAGCGGGAGCGATTTCATCGCCCTGCGCGACACCCGATCGTCCGTCGTTCGAGGCACCGCGCTCTGGCCCCTCTTGCTCGGACTGGCAGGACTGACCCTGCTGCTTGCAGGTCTTCTCGGCCCCTGGCTTGTTGAGAGTCGGCTCGGTCGCGGACGACGCCTCTAGGCCGTCTCAACGTCCTTCGTGCCAAGCACCATTCCGGTTACGCCGTCAAACGCCCCGTCGACCAGTTCGAGCACGAGCAAACGGTCCGGATCAACCGGACCCGGCAACTCGATCCGGCCCCGCGGCACCTTCTTGAACCCGGCCCGCCCGTAATAGGGCTCGTCTCCGACCAGAATGATCAGGCGGTGTCCCAGCTCGCACGCCGCATCCGCCGCCTTCTGGATCAAACGCATCCCGATCCCGATACTGGAGAACGCCGGCTCGACCGTGAGCGGCCCGAGCAACAGGGCGGGCGTCGCTCCGATCCGGATCGGCGTCAACCGGATGGAGCCGACGATCAACGTGCCGACCAAAGCGGTAAAGGACAGCGCGGCGATGGGGTCGATCCCCTCGCGCAAGCGATAGGCCGTCTTGGCAAACCGCCCGGGCCCGAACGCCCGTTCATGCAGTCGGTCAATCGTGTCGGCATCGGCAGCAGTTTCGTGGCGGATCACGAGGGGGATATCGGTCATTGGAGGGCTCTCTGTCGCGTCACCTTGGTGACGGGGGATGACATGATCATGAACATCGGCAGCACGCCGACAGCGATCGGGCGTACAGCACCCGAAATAGTCCGATCATCGTCGCAGAAGAACCATCATCCGTCGCACCTCATTCAAACCGTCTTGATTCAAACCGTCTTGCCGGTGCGAGTGAGTACCAAAAAAATTGGCGCTCGTCCATGCCCCAAACCGTTGGAAACATCGTGTCCAGTTCAACCCTGCGGTAATACCATGGAAATTGAACCGGCTCTTCCGCTCGTTGATCCGAAATTGACTGGGACAACGCCCTCCAACACGGACATGCATTGGACATCCGGCTCCCGGCAATCTATGTCCCCTGTCGGACCATGTTCAAAGTCGCCCGGAGCTCGCAATGCCAATCAAAATAACGTCAATCGAGATCACCCAGCACAGGCTCAAACTCGACCCGCCCTTCCACGCAAGTTGGGATACCCAGCCCCGCCGCCACTTCGACGCCTGCATCGTCCGCGTCCACACCGACGCCGGACTGACCGGAGTCGCATCAGGCGATTTTATGGTTGGATTTCAAGGACATGAGCATCTTTTTATCGGGCAGGATCCGCTCGCAATCGAACGCCATTGGCGCGTTCTGAACAACATCCAGTTCCATTACGGCCGCTGCTGGCCGCTTGATCTGGCGCTCTGGGATCTCGCCGGCAAGATCACCGGACAGCCCGCCTGGAAGCTTCTGGGCGGCCTCTCGAACAAGGTCCGCGCCTATGCCTCCTCCGGCACATTGCGCGCCCCCGCAGAGCTCGCCAACGCCGCCGAGCGCTATCTTGCCGAGGGCTTCCAAGCCCTCAAGATCCGCTTCCACCGCGGCGATTATCGCACTGATATCAAAGCCTTGGAAGCAGTCCGCGCCCGCGTCGGAGATCGTCTCGATCTCATGGTCGACTGCAATCAGGGCTGGCGAATGTCCTGGGACACCTACGCCCCCTGGTCGCTCAAGGATGCCATTCCGGTCGCCCGCGAACTCGAACGCCTCGGCGTCTATTGGATGGAGGAACCGCTCCACCGCTCCGACCGCGAAGGCATGCGCCGCCTGCGCGAAATGGTCGATATCCGCATCGCCGGCGGCGAAATGACCCGGGAAATGTACGAATTCCGCGATTTAATCCGCGATGGCTGCCTCGATGTCGTCCAGCCCGACGCCGCCCTTGTCGGCGGGATCACTGGCCTCCGCCGGATCGCCGCAATGGCTCAGGAGAACAATGTCGCCTTCACGCCCCACACCTGGACCAACGGCATGGGCGTGGTCGCAAATGTCCATCTGACAGCGGGCGTTGCGGACGCTCCCTTCATTGAAATTCCTTATGATCCACCAGAATGGAGCCGCGAGCGCCGCGACTACATGATGGCCAACCCACTCACCGTCGACAAAGACGGCTGGGTAGTCCTCGGCGATGAACCCGGCCTCGGCTACGAACTCGATGAAGAGCGCCTTGAAGCCACCCGAACTTCCTGATTCTACTACGAATTTTAAGTCCTAGAAAGAGATCAGAAATCCGTCGGCGCGCCACCTTCGGCCTTCCGGCGCACCACAAAGGCTTCCATCTCGGCAAGAATGGCAGGGTCCATCGGCGGCTTCTCGTAAGACGCAAGCTTTTCCTTGAAAAGCCTGTTGGCCTTGTCATAAGCCGTTGGAGAACCTGCTTCTTCCCAAGATTCATAGTTCCGCCAATCCGAAATCATCGGCGAGAAAAATGCCGTCCGATACCGCGATTGCGTATGCTCGCACCCGAAAAAGTGTCCCCCGGGACCGACTTCACGCATCGCATCAAGCGCAAAATCATCATCGGTAAACCCGAGTGGCTTCAGAAATTCTGTAACCATTCCAAGGAGATCGGCATCAATCACCATCTTCTCGAACGAGGCATGCAATCCGCCTTCCATCCATCCGGCAGCATGCATGATCAAATTGGCCCCGCCCATGATCGAACCCCAAAGCGAGAAGACGCTCTCATAAGCCGATTGCGCGTCAATCGTGTTGGCAGCGCAAGCATTCGACGAGCGATACGGCAATTTATAGCGCCGCGCCATTTGCCCGCCCAACAGCGCCGCCTTCATGTATTCCGGCGTCCCGAACGCAGGAGCCCCCGACTTCATATCCACATTCGAGGTAAAACCGCCATAAACGAACGGAGAACCGGGATTAACCGACTGGGCAAACACAAGCCCCGCCAAGGCTTCGGCATTCTGCTGAGCAACAGCACCCGCAATCGTCACAGGAGCCATAGCTCCTGCCAACGTAAATGGTGTCAAAACAACAGGTTGGTTCCGCCGCGCCATCTGGATAATCCCTTCCAGCATCGGATTATCCAACCGCAAGGGCGACGATGAGTTGATAATTGTAAAAACCGACGGCTCACGTTCCAACGTCGCATGGTCAATGCCCCGCGCAATTCGCACCAGCTCAATGGCGTCCAGATTACGCTCGGTCCCCAAACTATACGCATGAATAGCCTTGTCAGAGAGCGTCAACATGTCAAAAAGAGCATCAAGATGCCGAATTGATGCATGAATATCCGCCGGTTCGACCGGATAACCACCCCAGAGATGAACAGCATCAAGCGACTGGCCCAGTTTCAACAAATTCTGATAATCGATCCGGTTACCGGGGCGACGCCCCCCATCCCGATCAGCGGCATTCGGAGCGCTTGCGACCGAGCAGAAAGCAATCGCATTTCCACCAATTTCCAAGTTATTTTGTGGATTTCTGGCGTGAAGTGTAAAGGTTTCCGGTGCGAGCCCAATCTTCGACTCAACCAATGCCCTCGGAAAACGCACCCGCTCGGAAGTAGGGTCAACAAGAGCCCCCGCCTCCGCAAGGATCGCGCGGGCACCTGCGTGCAAGAAATCCATTCCAATTTCTTCGAGGATTGTCAGTGACGCTTGATGCAACCGCTCAACCTGATCAGCCGTTGCAACTTCCATCGGTTTGAACGTCATCCGCGGCTGTGGCGCGCGCGGCAGCTTCCCCGCACGCTCTGCACGGCTCATTCGGCGGCGCTCGCGCCCGTCTCCAACAATGGCATCCATTAAATCACCTCGCGAACCGGAAATAGACCATCGGCAACTTTACTAGTCCCACTTCACAAAAGGTCAAAGTACGATATGTAAACCATCGACCGCGAATTTTCTGGGCTATTGAGGGAGCCGAGCCGACGATCGCTCAACCAAAGCCAACGATTTAGATTCAGCATCAATGCCGTCGGCGAGCGGCACGCCGGCTAGGGTCATCTCCTTGATTTTTTGGAGGCGGTGCCTGTAAAGGGCCAAGTTCACCAACGACCGCCGCCTCGTCGGGCAGTACAGAGCGTTTATGTGTGCTGACAGCACGGCGCATGGCCGCTAAATGATCAAATCCGGTTCCACAGCATCCACCAACGATCACGGCCCCCGAATCGATAGCCACGCGCGCGTAATTTGCCATCAGCTCCGGAGTTCCTGAGTAATGGACATGTTCCCCCACAAAATGAGGAACCCCGGCATTCGCTTTGGCAATAATTGGAATCCCCGCGGCGGCGGCATTCATCCCCAAGATGCTCATCACGAGATCTGAAGCTCCTACACCACAGTTTGCTCCGATCGCAACAGGAGGTGGCTGCAACTCGGCGGCGAACTTGACAAGCGCTTCTGGTGTAATTCCCATCATCGTTCGTCCTGCCGTGTCGAAACTTGCGGTAAAAGTATAAGGAATACCCGCCCTTGCTGCCGCTCGAGCCGCTGCTCGGATTTCTTCAATCGAGGACATTGTTTCAATCCATGCAACGTCGGCACCGCCTTCCTTTAGCCCTGCCATTTGATCAAAAAATACCTCGACAGCTTCATCTTCGGTCAGTGGACCCAGCGGAGCAAAGAGATCGCCCGTCGGCCCAACGGATCCAGCGACAATAACGTTACGCCCCGCTTCATCGGCAACTGATCGTGCCAACTGAGCAGCGCATCGATTGACTTCGCGCGCTCTGTCCTGCATGCCATGCAACATCAATCGTCGCGCATTACCGCCGAAACTGTTCGTTAGAATGATATCGGCACCGGCTTCGACAAATCCTTGATGCAATGCCTTTACCTTCTCGGGGTGGTCAAAGTTCCACATTTCCGGTGCATCGCCCGATGTGAGCCCCATCGCAAAGAGATTTGTCCCGGTCGCACCGTCAGCAAGTAGAACCTTTCCCATCGAAAGAAGTGAGGCAAGCATTGTCGATTTCCTTTCAGCTAAACTCGATTTCCGCAAAATTTCTTGTTAGAGAGTATCGCTATCGGATAATGAAATCCAATAATATCATCCGCTCGCGGATTTTGGTCAAAGTGATGTCCAAGCCATCAAGCACCTGTTGGGATCAAAAATAGTCTCCAAGCCACTAACGCCGATCCACACTGTCGAAGCATCTGCCTTGTCGTCATTCTTTGGGTGCTTTATAAAGTATGAGGAAAAGGCGCGTCATGAACGAAAAAAATACTGTAATCTCCGCTGAGATCGCATCTGTGCCCAATGTATTGGACCTCAAAGCGTCCATTCAGAGGGCCCGAATCGAAGATGCCGAAAGATCAAATATTGCCGCCGACCTCAGATCGGCAGAGTTTTCACGCCTCGAAATACTCCATAAACTTCTTGTGCCGGTTTTTTTACAACTCCCAAAAGAAATCGATATGTTCAATCATGGACTCGTGCCAGGAGAAAGACCCAGAATCTACATAGACATGGTCGCATTCGTCGAAATGAGCCGCGACCGGAGAACTTATCGACTGCTTCTGGATACGGCATCAGGCCGCCAGCTACTCGGCGAAAACGACGATGCAGTTGTGATGGCTGAGGCAATAACAAATTACCTTGGACGCCGTATTGTCGAGCGGGATAAGGCTCTCGCCAGCGATCTGAAATTTGAAACAATTGGACACATAAAATCAATTGAGCATTCCGGTTCTCTGACCGAACAACAAGCACCGCCGAACGCACGACAAAGGACACGAACGGGTAGTAATCGGGCAGTTACGTTTATACTTGGAATTCTAATCGGCGCTGCGGCGGTGCTGCTCTATACGATGTTTCAAGCTGATGGGAACTTAACATGGCCATCCCTGCCTAACCCAAAGGAATAATATTGGATATCAGAGAGGTATTGGGCCGAGGAAGCCAATCTCGTTGTTCTCGATAAGTCCGCGCGCATGAGCGGAGAGAGAAATACCCGCGTCTGTCATGCTGAAATCGAAAACATTATACCCGGCACGATGCGTCTTACTGCCACGAATTGCCGAGATCGACGGCGCTCCGACAACCGGTACCCGTGCTCCGGAAGGCCCGTCAATACGAGTCATTGATTGCGAGTGATTGTGACCATGGAGCACTAACTCCGCCCCGCAGTGCGCAATGATATCTTCAAAAGCTGCAGCGTCCGTCAGGTGACGACCGAATGTTGCACCGCCACGGTAAGGTGGGTGATGGATCATGATAACCCGAGCGAGTTTTTGCTCGCCGAGAAAGACGAGTACCTCAGAGAGCCGTTGCCTTTGTGTTGCTCCCAGCGTTCCGGTTGCAAGCAAAGCCGAGGTTGGTATCGCCGAGGAAAGACCAATCAACGCAACCGGGCCTTTGAGCCGGACGAAAGGAAATCCCTCATATTTTCCTGACTCGGACTGCATCCATGGTCCGAGATGCCGATCCATCGCCACTTGAGACGAGCGCACGTAGGCATCATGGTTCCCCGGTACCAAACTGACGATTTCGGGCGACCCGACCCCAGCCAGAAATCGCGCGGCTGGCTCGAACTCGGAACTGAGACCAATATTCACGAGGTCACCAGTACAGGCAATGTGACTGGGATTCTGAGCGTGCATATCGGCTACCATGCGCCGGAGAAGCCGCATATCATGCGACAACATCCTGCTACGTCGCCAGTTGAGGTACCCAACCATCCTCTTGCTTGCCAGATCGCGGAAGCGCACGGTAGGTAGAGGACCAATATGGGGATCAGAGAAATGCAGAAGACGGAACATTACACTCTCATTGCCGCTACGTAATGCCGCGGTCAAGCATTACAAATAGAAATACCATGCGTGAAGGCGAACAAGAATGCCTAGCTAATTCACAATCTTTTACGAGAATGACTATATCCATCTATTTCGCTTTATTCCGTTAGATGGCGTCACGTCGGAGACAGACGATTACCAATGCGGCGCCACCGAAAACCAATACGAATTCGTCACCTTCTCGCCACCGTTTGGCAATCACGTCAATTGTTTTTACTCCTTAGCATTTGCGAAAGCACAGGCGAGTTGAAGAATCGTAGCGCAAGCAATGGTTATTGTCGTCCATTGTCCGTAAAGGTTCATGAAAACATGTTCGGGAATCGCCAAAAACTTGTTCAAACTGTCTACACTCGGGTCGGATTGGTAAGATCGCCTCAGAAAAATATTCAAACTGGTGTTTTGTCGTTCTACCATCGATTGAAAAACACTATTTTTGCTCGCTTTTTGCCGCCGCAAATAGACTGTTTTAGCACTCATACCTTGCGGTCTTGAAACATCTAGGTCAATCATTGCGCAGACGCTGAATTAATGTTTTTTATCTAAGGCTCTCAATGAAATATTCCATCTTCAGCCTTGTTCATCAAGCATTCCGCCAGCAAAAGGATTGGAAGCCAGCTTGGCGGGATCCCGAGCCCAAACAAGAATATGACATCATCATTATTGGTGGCGGAGGGCACGGTTTGGCCACCGCGTACTACCTCGCCAAAGAGCACGGATTGACGAATGTCGCCGTTGTCGAGAAGGGTTATATCGGTAGCGGTTCGGTCGGACGAAACACGACAATTGTAAGGTCAAACTACCAGGAGCCCGGAAACATCCCGTTCTATGAATGGTCTCTTAAACTCTGGGAGAGCTTGGAACAGGACTTTAACTACAATGCAATGATGAGCCAACGGGGAGTGTTGAACCTCTATCACTCGGATAGCCAGCGAGATGAGTACGCGCGGAGAGGTAACGCGATGATGATGCACGGGGTGCACGCGGATCTCATCGATCGGCAAGGCGTTAAGGACCTGGTTCCTTTTCTGGATTTCGAAAATGCCAGATTTCCGATTCAAGGAGGCTTACTTCAGAAGCGCGGCGGTACCGCGCGACATGATGCAGTTGCTTGGGGCTTCGCGCGGGGAGCTGATTCGCGCGGCGTCGATATCTTACAGAACACCGAAGTTAAGCAGATTCGTGTAAAAGACGGTCGTGTCATCGGTGTCGAAACCAATCGCGGGTTCATACGTGGAAAAAAAATTGGTTTGGCAGCTGCAGGAAATACAACACGCGTTGCGGAGACAGCGGGTTTACATCTACCGATCGAGAGCTATGTACTTCAGGCATTCGTGACTGAAGCCATCAAGCCATTGATCCCGTGTGTTGTTACGTTTGGCGCCGGACACTTTTACATCAGCCAATCCGATAAAGGTGGCCTCGTCTTCGGTGCATCATTGGACGGCTATACTTCTTACGCCGCACGCGGAAATTTGCCGGGCGTCGAGGATACGATTGAAGAGGCAATGGCAATCATGCCAAGCATTAGCCGTGTTCGTCTGCTGCGTCATTGGGGAGGCATTATGGACATGTCAATGGATGGTTCACCAATCATCGACAGAACGCATATCGATGGCCTCTATCTGAATTGTGGGTGGTGTTACGGTGGCTTCAAGGCAACCCCGGGATCAGGTTGGTGTTTTGCACATTTGATTGCAAAAAATGAGACACACCCGAACGCAAAAGCGCTCAGACTGGATCGATTCGCCACGGGGCATATCATCGACGAATGGGGTACCGGCGCCCAACCCAACCTGCATTGAGGGTTTACCATGCGGATCAAGTGCCCTTTTTGCGGCGAACGCGACTCACGGGAGTTTTCCTTTCTTGGTCAGGCAGACCTGGTCCGTCCAGATGCAAATCAGCCCGACGCGCAACAAGCTTTTCACGATTATGTTCATATTCGTCCAAATCCCGCTGGCATCAACCGGGAGTTATGGCTTCATGCGTATGGGTGCCGATCTTGGATTATCGTGGAGCGGAATACACTGTCTCATGCCATCAGTAGCGTTGAATTTGCCTCACAGCGTTTCCGAGGGATGGCGCAATGAGGGGAACGAGATCAAATCGGTTAACGGTTGGCGGATTAATCGACAGAAGCCGCCCTCTTGTCTTCACCTTTGACGGAAAGAAGATGCACGGCTTCGCAGGAGATACTCTTGCATCCGCTTTGATCGCCAATGGAGTCCAGACTGTCGGTCGGTCGTTCAAATATCATCGCCCTCGCGGCATTCTTGGCGCCGGTTCCGAGGAACCAAATGCACTTGTCGAACTTCGAGACGGCCCCCGTCGGGAACCGAATACGCGCGCGACAATGGTGGAGCTTTTTGACGGACTTACGGCGCGCAGTCAAAATAGTTGGCCTTCTCTAGCGTTCGATGTCATGGAAATCAACTCGCTGTTGAGCCCCCTATTCGGCGCTGGCTTTTATTATAAGACCTTTATGTGGCCGAAATCATTCTGGGAAAGTGTTTATGAGCCCGCAATCAGACGCGCGGCAGGATTGGGGCGTGCGCCGGAAGGAATGGATCCTGATCATTACGAGAAGGCATTTGCCCACTGCGATATTCTGATAATCGGCGGAGGACCTGCAGGACTTTCGGCAGCGTTAGCCGCTGGCCGTTCGGGCGCGCGGGTCATCGTATGTGATGAAGGGCCTGTTCTCGGCGGTCGACTCTTGTCCGATCGTCGCCGCATCAACGATTTTCCTGCCATTGATTGGGTTCGTGCAATTGAGGCGGAGCTGTCGTCGATGAAAAACGTCACACTGATGCGGCGCTCAACGGTTTTTGGCGTTTATGACCATGGCGTTTACGGTGTTATTGAGAGCGTAAACGACCATGTAGCCGAGCCTCCACCATATAAGCCACGTCAGCGATCATGGCGTGTAATCGCCAAACGAGCTATCTTGGCGGCCGGCTCAATCGAGCGCCCAATGCTGTTCGGCAATAACGACAGACCCGGTGTCATGCTCGGATCGGCCGTTCGGACCTATCTGAATCGCTTCGCAACCGCGCCTGGCCGTCGTATTGTAGTTTTCACGTCCTCGGATGACGGCCTGACGACGGCGCGGGACTTGGAAGCTCTGGGACTTTCCGTTGAGGCGGTTATCGACAGCAGACCAGGAGCCAACCGGCATACTCTCGATGGCGCTCCGGTTTTTTGTGGAAGCCAGATCATCCGATCCTTTGGTTCTCGGGGCGTTCAGGCAGTTGAAATTTTGGACGCGTCGGGCCATGTCCGCTTGATTGATTGCGACTCAATTGCAATGTCGAACGGCTGGAACCCGACAGTTCATCTCACCTGCCACCTTGGCGCAAAGCCCGTATGGGATCAAAAGATTGAAGCCTTTATCCCAGGTAAACTACCGGACGGCCTATCGGTTGCGGGTGCTGCACAAGGCCACTTCACGCTGGATGAGGCACTCGCGGACGGGTTACGACTGGGGACCCATGCTGCAGCCGATATCGGCTTTAAGGTGTCACAGCCATCTATGCCGACGACAGATCAGGAGAGTTCTTACCACACGCCACTATGGCGATCCGTCAGCGGAAGGGGTAAATGTTTCCTCGACTTCCAGCATGACGTGACAGACAAAGACGTTGAGCTTGCCAATCAGGAGGGCTTTCGATCCGTTGAACACATGAAACGTTATACAACCTTGGGAATGGCTACAGACCAGGGAAAAACATCAAATGTTTCAGGGTTGGCGATATTAGCCGCGATATCTGGCCGGGGTATGGACGAAGTTGGAACAACAGTTTTTCGCCCGCCCTTCGTACCCGTGTCGCTAGGAGCACTCGCAGGCCATCACCGTGGACGTGAATTCAAACCAACCCGTTACACGCCCTCACACCAATGGGCGAGCAGGCAGGGCGCAGTTTTCATGGAAACAGGTCTCTGGATGCGCGCTCAGTATTTTCCGACTAGGGAAACGCCAGACTGGTTTTCAGCGATGTGTCGGGAAGTTACCGCGACACGCGAACGTGTAGGTGTTTGCGATGTATCAACGCTGGGAAAAATAGACATTCAAGGCAGAGATGCGGCCGTCTTTCTTGATCGCATTTACACTGGGATCTTCTCGACGCTGCCCATCGGTCGCGTGCGATACGGACTGATGATGCGAGAAGATGGATTCGTGTTTGACGATGGAACCACCGCTCGGCTTGGAGAGCATCATTATCTGATGACGACGACGACCGCTGGCGCTGGAAAGGTCATGGCGCATCTCGAGTTCTGCCATCAGGTACTTTGGCCCGAGCTTGACGTCGCTTTCGTATCGGTTACCGAGCAGTGGGCACAATTTTCGATCGCAGGACCATATTCCCGGGAACTATTGCGGAAACTAGTCGATCAAAATTTTGACATTTCAAACGACGCCTTTCCCTATATGGCCGCTGCGACAGTCTCGATCTGCGGCGGGCTCTCGGCTCGACTATTTCGAATATCATTTTCGGGTGAGTTGGCCTTCGAGATAGGTGTCCCTAATCGCTATGGCGACGCCATGATCCGCGCAATAATGGCTGCCGGAGAGGAATTCGGTATCACACCCTATGGTCTTGAGGCTCTCAGTACCATGCGAATCGAGAAAGGTCATGTCGCCGGTTTGGAACTGAACGGTCAAACGACGCCACGTGATCTCGGCCTCGAAAAAATGGTTTCGATAAAAAAGGACTGTGTCGGTCGGGTCATGTCGCAGCGACCGGCAATGCTTGAACCGGATCGCCCCCTATTTGCCGGATTTCGACCTCTCGATCCGAAAACTAAACTGACGGGCGGTGCGCATTTTCTCAATGTCGGCAGCCAGCCATCCCTGGCAGCGGATCTTGGTCATATGACATCTGTTGCATTCTCTCCGATGTTGAATAGCTGGATCGGTCTCGGTTTCATTAAGAATGCGCGTGAGCGGATCGGTGAAAAGGTCCGCGCGGTCGATTTCCTCAGAAACTCCGATACGTTAGTACAAATATGTGACCCGATATTCTATGACGCTGAAGGGAAGCGCCTCCGTGCATGACACTATCCTGAAGCCACGATCAGCCCTAACAGGTCTCATCGAAGACGGCCGTCATGGCTTGCAAGATGGGAACGTCGGCATACGAATTTCCGAAGTACGCAATTTCGCGCTCGTCAACATGAATGCATATAGGAATTGCCGACAGCCCCTCGAAAACGCAATCAATAAGTGTTTCGGGCTTGATCTTCCATCCGGTCCACAAAGATTCGAAAAAAATGGTGTTGCAATAATTGGCCTTGGTCCAGATCAATGGTTTATGATGAGTTATGAAGAAAATTCGGCCGGTTTCGTTGATGAACTTGAAAAGGCTTCCCGTGACCGCGCAGCGATTGTCGACCAATCCGATGCATGGGCCATCGCCAGAGTCTCAGGTCCGGCGGCGCGAGCTGCACTGGCAAAAGGGGTCTCCGTTGATCTTGATCCACAATCCTTCCACGTGAACTCGGTCGCTACAACCGTTGTCGCCGGAATTTGGACACATCTCTGGCAGATTGATGACAGTCCTGCATACGAAATTTCAGTATTCAGGGGATTCGGCTCTTCGTTTATGTCTTGGCTAAAAGAATCCGCAACCGAATTCGGTTACGTTAACCAATAATACGTACCACTATCAAAATTTTTATAAATAAATTGATCAAACAGAAATTATTTGCAATACTTGTCGAGAAATGGCCGGTATTTACCGTTTTCATTTGTGAAATATCGCTGCAATGAAAGACGGACGATTTCAATGTATGATGCAAATGTGTTTATCGACCGAAACGCAGATCGATTCCACACGATAGTTGACCGTTTTAATAGTCTTGATAAGGCGGAGGATATTCGGGCTATATTGCACGAAGCGGCATCCGCGTACGGGTTGGAACACATCGCTTACGCGGGCTTCAACATTCCAAACCAGAAACGTCAGACCCCTTATCTTTCAGTCACCTATACAGACGAATGGGTAAAACATTACACTGATCAATCCTATATTGATATTGACCCCGTTATTTCTCAGGGAATTCGATCGATTCTGCCCGTCGACTGGAATGATGTTGACAGGACATCAAAAATTATCCGCCAAATGTTTGACGAGGCAGAACAGGCGGGCGTTGGCCGCCAAGGTATTTCCATTCCGGTGCGTGGACGCAATGGAGACCGAGCAATCTGCTGTCTGACAGCGAACATGAGAGATCATGACTGGAAGCTGCTCAAACGGCATTTCATGCGCGACTTCCAAGCATTGTCTGTTTATATCCACTACAGTATCGTCAAATCTACGAATTCGGAAATCAAAGAAGTGCCGCTCTCCAAACGAGAGACCCAATGTCTTTACTGGGCGGCATGTGGCAAGACTGCCGATGAAATTGCGATTATTCTGGGCCTTACACGTCGCGGCGTACGATTTCATCTCTCGAATTCGCTAATCAAATTGGATGCCGTAAACATCGCTCAGGCAACCAGTAAAGCCATCGCAACTGAACTGATAAACCCGCCATCATAACCTGTTTCTCAATATAAAGAAACCGTCACATTGAACGGGTTTTTGAAAAAATAATTTAAATTAAGTTTTACCTCTCGAAAATTTCAGGAGGTAACCATGATCATCTTAATCAACGGTTCAGAGCGTAATGAGTTCTCTTACATAGTAAATGAGATGCACAAGATGCGCGCGCAGGTATTTCGTGATCGTCTAATGTGGGATGTTTCTGTCGTAAATGGATTAGAGCACGACGAATTCGATGAGGAAAACCCACTATACCTTGTTTCCCTGGACGAAACGAGTGGAATAGTTCAAGGATCTCTGCGATTATTACCAACGACGGGTCCAAATATGCTGCGTGATGTCTTTCCAATCCTTCTGGATGAAGAAAACGTCGTTGAAAGTGCGAATATCTGGGAGGTTTCACGGTTTGCCATCGCCCCACATGCCGAATTACCCGCAGCAGGGCGAAAACTTAGCTATGTAACTGGTGAGCTTCTGGCAGGTATCGTTGAAGTAGGGTTGACATCTGGCCTCTCAGAAGTCGTCGCCGTTTTTGACGCAAGAATGATTCGCATATTTAGACGCGGTGGTTATCCACCAGAAATCATCGGAGGCCCCAAAAAGATCGGTGTTTGTAGCACATACGCCGGACTTTTTGAGATCAGCGAAAGGAAGCTTGAAGATATTCGTGAAGCCTGCGGCATAACGCGTTCCGTTCTAGATCCTCAAAGCACAAGACGTCTCTTCGCTGCGTAAAAATATTTGGTTCAAGACCTTGCCCTCCGGATAAATGACGACTTCGGAGGGCATGATTGACAAGGCCGTCTCGAGGCTGTCAAATGGACTCGAACAGATGCAGGTGTGCATACGATAAGTCTGCTCCGGCGGGAGCACTTTCAATATTCGCCATTTTGATCAGAAAAATATTCTGCTCAAAATGAACATGGAAGGCTCCGCCAGTGAATTTCTTTTCCGAATTCCTGCGTGTTTTGATCTGTCTTTTCTTTTTTTCGACACTGTGGTTCACAGCCTCTCTGGCATCTGAACAGCGAGTGAACGTCTTCGCAGCGGCAAGTCTCAAACAAGTCCTCGATCAGCTTGCGGACGAGTTTAGCCGGGAGAATGGCACGATAGTCTCAATGACTTATGCGGGAAGCAATGTCCTCGCACGCCAGATTGAGGAAGGAGCGCCCGCTGATATATTTATATCCGCTGATCAGGAATGGATGGATAGTCTCGAGTCAAAGACGCTAATATTAACGGAAACTCGCTTTGATTTTACGGCCAATCGACTTGTCCTGATCACCCAGGCCGAAAATAGCTTAAATTTGAAGATTGAAGTCGGATTCGCACTTGCCGATGCTTTAGATTCTGGGCGTATTGTTATGGCGGATGTCCGCGCCGTCCCCGCAGGTCGGTATGCAAAGGCGGCGCTCACATCCCTCGGCGTTTGGGATCAGGTTGCGGATAAAACTGTCCAAACGGAAAACGTTCGCGCCACACTAGCATTTGTGGCACGAGGAGAGGCACCGTTGGGTATCGTCTATCAAACGGACGCAATAAGCGAAGCAAAAGTCCGCGTTTTGGATGTTTTTCCAGTAACTACTCACGCGCCAATCATCTACCCTGCTGCATTGATCAAAGGGTCGACTGCTCCTGCAGGTCCTGCGTTTCTTTCCTTCTTGCGCTCCGCAGCCGCTCTGAAGTACTTGGCGTCCTCTGGCTTCGTGAAGCCTAACTAGATGATTTACATGTCACTTAATCCGTCCGAAATTGACGCACTCTTGATCAGTCTTCGAGCGAGTTTTTTTGCAACTTTATTTGGTCTTCCATTTGCAATTCTAATCGCCTACGTCCTCGCACGTTTTCGCTTTCCGGGGCATGGATTGCTCAACGTCGCCGTCCATTTACCACTCGTTTTGCCGCCCGTTGTAACGGGTTATCTCCTGCTTCTAACGCTTGGCCGCAAGGCTCCACTTGGCGCCGCCTTGGAGACGTGTTGCGGCATCGTGTTCAGCTTTCGCTGGACAGGCGCTGCGCTTGCCGCGGGGCTCATGGCATTCCCGCTCATCGTCCGTGCCGTTCGATTGTCGATTGAAGCAGTTGATATGCGACTGGAACACGCTGCGCTTACACTCGGAGCCCACCCATTCTGGGTATTTCTGACGATCACACTGCCGCTTGCATTGCCCGGAATTATAGCTGGAGCCATTCTTGGCTTCGCCAAAGCACTTGGTGAATTCGGTGCGACGATCACCTTTGTTTCGAATATTCCCGGCGAAACTCAGACGCTGCCATCGGCAATCTATGCCTATACCCAGATACCCAACGGTGATGCTCCGGCACTGCGACTTGTACTTATCTCCGTCATTATCTCGATGGCAGCACTGTTCGTATCAGAAGCGATCGCCCGCCGGGTCAAGACAAGGATTATTTCATGAGCCATCTTGAGATTTCCTTGAAGCATTCCGTCGGGCACCTCCGTCTGTCGCTGGCGTTTGAAACATCTGCTCATCTTCTCGCCATCAGCGGACCTTCTGGTTCCGGCAAGACAACCCTCATCAATATGATTTCAGGCCTTATAAAACCCGATAGCGGCATGATACGAATAAATGGCACCAAGGTCTTTGACAGCGAGGAGAAAATTAACATTCCCGCTCATAAACGAAGAATCGGTTATGTCTTTCAGGATGGCCGGCTCTTCCCACACCTCAATGTTCGCAGCAATCTTGTGTTCGGAAGATGGTTTACAAGCCGAGAGCCCGCCATCGAGTTTCAAACTGTTGTAAAATTTCTTGGACTTGAAAGCCTGCTCTCGCGCGGTGTTGCCCAGCTCTCCGGAGGAGAACGCCAACGTGTCGCAATCGGTCGGGCAATCCTTGCAGCTCCTGAGTTGCTAATGATGGACGAGCCGCTCGCCGCGCTCGATCAGGATCGAAAAAACGATATTCTGCCGTATATTGAACGAATTCGGGACAATATAAAAATTCCAATTATTTACGTTAGTCATAGTAATAATGAAATTAAATTCCTTTCAGATGAAATAATTACGATTAAAAATGGGAAAATAGACAATATATATTTGAATAATCGTAATAAAAATAATTTATTAAAAATATAAAAGTAATTTTTTCATAAAATAAAATTTTTAAATTGATTTTATTATGTTAATACTCTGAATTAACATAATAAAAAACGCAACTAGCGGATATTTGAATATTATATTTCTCATGCTACCCTCGAAGGCGTTGATCGCAGCATGATCGATCTCCGTCATGAGCTTGTTGCCGGGGAAGAGCATGAGATAGCGGTTCAGCGCAATGATGTAGCCCTTACAGACAACCTTGCAGCTACCGTCAGCCAGGCCCTATTCATCTCTACGATAGCCAGCTCAGCAACATCCTTGAAGCGCCGCGTCTGGAGCGACATATCATGCTTCTGCTTGAACTTGGCTTCAAGATAGAGATCCGTCGCTACCAAGCGGGCTTCGGCTTAGTCCCACTGCTTCGTCAATCGACGCACATAGCGCAGCCCATTTTGAACGTGACCTGCCACAACCCGCTCTTCTTCCGCTTGAACAGCTGTATGCGGTCTTCGAGCGGCATACCATCTGGAGGAGAGAGTTTGGGTATTAACCCGCAGGGTGCTGATCGGCGGGCTGGACGAACAAATGGAATTTTTCTTCTTCGGTGGCCGACTGTTATTGGCGGCAGTTTTGAAAAAACACACTGTCAAACAAAGCTCTCTGTCCCATTACATTTATGAGACTGGCGCGAGACAAGCTGGCTAATTGCTAATATCCAAGCTTTTAGTAGATCTCGTCGGACCTCGATGTTTATTGCTGATTTGCTCTCTTGTTGAAAGGAAACGTAATCAATGCCAATTATTATTCGTCCCGTTGAACAAAGAGATCGCCCTGAATGGAATGCGCTCTATCAAGGCTATGCCGATTTCTACAAGGTCACACAAACACCAGAGATGCGCGATCGCGTATGGCAATGGCTCTTTGATGAAAGCCACGAGACAGAAGGTCTGGTCGCGGTCGATGACAAGGGAATACTGATAGGCCTAACTCACTTTCGGCCGTTTGCTCGACCGCTCTCAGCGACAACTGGTGGCTTTCTTGACGACTTGTTTGTACCGCCCTCATCACGCGGGTCAGGAGCAGCAAGACTGTTAATTGAAGCCGTAGCGCAGATAGGCAAGCAACGTGGATGGAGCGTGATACGTTGGATTACGGCCGAAGATAATTATCGCGCACGAAGTCTCTATGACAAAATCGCAGATAAGACCAAGTGGGCAACTTACGACATGAAGCTTTAGTCATTTTACTTCGTAGTCAGCTCAGATCTTGGTTTTGAAGCAATTTCAAGGATACCCGCAAGCATGACCAAAGATCCACCGACTATCTCAATCCAAGAGAGATGCTCGCTCGCCAGATAAGCAGCAGATAGAGCACCAATCAGAACTTCCGACATGAGGAGGATACTGACACGTGTGGGATCAATTCGGACCGTTGCCCACATCAATGCTGATAGTGATAGTCCCCACCAAAGCCCTCCTGTCATGAACGATAGGAGACCAGCCGGCCAAAGATATTGGAGATCAATCACGGGAAGTGGCTCTAATACGGGAGCCAATATGATTGCAGCAGATAAAGCACCAAGAGCAAATACAAATGCGGAAGAGACAGGCTTTATGTCAGAACGTGTTCGCATGCCTGTGGTGGCAAAGGCCCAAATAACACCTCCAGCCAAAGACATCCATTCGCCAAGGCTTTTCGGGATAGGCAAGCCGCCGTCACCGCCCATCATCACGAATAAGCCGAAGAGACCGACAATAATTGCTGCAATGCGCAGGCGAGGCGTCGGCCACCCCATTATTAATTTGCCGATCAAAGTGCTCCAGACAGGGCTTAAGAACCAGAGCAAAATGATGATCGCAACACGACCGTAGACAAATCCGATGGAATAGAGAGCGAACGCCACACCGCCAAGTGCGATGGCAAGAAGACCAACACGATCAGCGGTTATGATTGATGACGCTCTCGTGAGCACAAACGGTAGCAGCAGAAGCACCGTCGCAAGTGTAATGGCAACAGTTCCCCAAGCGCCTGCAAACCCCATCGCATCAAGTTCACGAACCGGCAGCCAATATATGCCCCAGATAATTCCGGTCGCTAATACAACAGCAGGTAAGAGAAATGAGGTGTTACATTTTGACATGTGATCGCCAGAGAAATATTGCCGGGCTCGAAAGTGGTGTCTCTCGGCCATAAACGAAAAACCACCTTCGAACTCTAGCTTTTGATGTTGTTGATAGCGATGAAATAAACCAAGAAACTCAGTCACGCACGTATCCAGATCGTAACGGGCAAAGACGACTTTGACTTCGTTTCAGGCACGAGTTTCGTGAAGATAACAGGACCTTCGACCTAATCGAACATCGGCGGATAGGTCTGATCTCAATCACATCGATAGGGCCCTTAAGAAAAGTCAAGAGCATATTGACCTGAGCCATAAATGGCAAATCCGTGTCACCGGGGCGAGCGCCATAACGGGTCAGCAAGGCATGAATCGGTCCACGATGATGAGTTTGGCGATTAAATAAACGAATGACCAAGTCGGTCACAGGTTTTGTCAACTCCCGTTTCGCGGTACCTGAAGACCAAGAGACGTTGGAGTCAATCCATTCCTGGTCAACGCGATGAGCCCAATCTTTGACTTTCGTATCGAGATCAAACCGCCGTTCACACAGGATGCGCCAATCTTGAATGAGTTTAGCCGACTCCGACAAACTGCCAGCTGGCAGCACCGATCACGCTCCAAAAATTACACAAAAAAGACAACCGCGCGCCGGCGCTCGACTGTGCTACGCGTACGCGAAATGCCGAGCATGTTCCTCGATCACCATAAATCTCTGATTTCATTATGGAAAATGGTAGCGGAGGAGGGACTCGAACCCCCGACACAAGGATTATGATTCCTCTGCTCTAGCCGGCTGAGCTACTCCGCCCCGCGACGGGGCCATGCCGCGCCGAGAACGACGAGGATATAGGACACAGGACACGGCGAAGTCAAGGAAACGACGCACTGCGTCGCTGTCGAAAAATATCCCGGAGCGCAACACTCGGTATAAATGTATACGTCGCACCAGCCGCACGGCAGTCACCCAGTCACAGCCACTGAGCCGACTGGCGATGCGCTCGACGTCAGTGGCGATCTGATAATTGTTCCGCCACCCAATACCCGAGCACGAGCCTCAATACTGTCATAAAAAACACACGCCTGACCCGGTGAAACGCCGAATTCGCCACCTCGTAGTTCAACAAAGACCATTCCGCCCTCATTTCGGAGGATCGCGCGCTGTGCCGGGCGCGTCGAGCGAACACGTACCGCAATCTCAAGACCTTCGGACGACAGATTGTCCAGCGGCGTGTCGCCCAGCCAATTAATATCCCGCAAATAGATATGATCGATCGAGAGCGCATCGCGTGGCCCGACAATCACCTCGGCCCGAGTTGCATCCAACCTTGTGACGTAGAGTGGTTCGCCTGCTGCAACGCCCAGCCCTTTCCGCTGACCAACCGTGAAATTGATTACTCCGGCGTGACGCCCAAGCACCCGGCCATCAAGATGCACAACATCGCCTGGTTCGGCAGCCTCTGGACGAAGTTTCTGAATTAAATCGGCGTATCTGCCGTTTGGTACAAAACAAATGTCCTGACTGTCGGCTTTGTCCGCAATTTCGAGCCCCAATTCGTGGGCAATGGCACGCGTCGCGCTTTTGTCCATATCCCCAAGTGGGAATCTGAGTAGGGCGAGCTGTTCAGATGTCGTACCGTAAAGAAAATAGCTTTGGTCCTTGTCGATATCGGCGCCCCGCACCAAAATGCGTCTACCATCGTCCAGAGATCGACTTGCCACGTAATGCCCGGTCGCAAGCGCAGCAGCGCCAAGTTCACGCGCCGTAGAAAGCAGATCGCGAAACTTGATCTTCCGGTTGCAGTCAATGCACGGAACCGGCGTTTCGCCCGAGACGTAGCTATCAACAAAACGCTCGATCACCTCTTCACGAAATCGGGATTCATAATCCAGCACATAATGCGGAATGCCAAGCTTATCCGCGACACGACGCGCGTCATGGATATCCTGTCCCGCGCAACATGCACCGGCCCGATGCACGGCAGCGCCGTGGTCGTAAAGCTGCAGCGTCAGCCCGACAACATCATAACCCTCGCGCGTCAACATCGCTGCAACGACCGAGGAGTCAACGCCGCCAGACATGGCAACCACAACCCTGTTATCCCGGGGTCGCCCGGGAAGTTCGAGACTGTTCATGAGCACAAATCTTATCTCGTGAGCTTTACCTCTCCTGTCTAACGATTTTTTGCACATCTTGCGAGTCCTGTTCGCTGATCGACGATAGGCAAAATTTTCCGACAGATAGGCAGAATCAGACACGCATTTTCAGGAATGAACCAGTCGATAGCTAACATGCCTTTGATTATACTTGTTTTTTTTCAGATTTTCATGGCGCGCTCTTTGCGTATCAGGCTCTGGTCTGCAACCGGATACAATTATGACGATTACCGCAGTGCCTATGTTTGCGAGAGATGCTGAACGCGAATTCTCGGGCGTCGATACAGCGTCTGATCGAGTCGACGACCATGGTTCTTTTTTGGATAATCTCAATCAGATTTTCAGCAATCAACAGCACTCGAGGAGCTCGATCAGCGAGCCCGTGGCCCTGACTCAGCACAGTGGACCGCCGACAATACTTGAGCAATACAAGACAGCCGGGGAGATTTTCACGGATTTTCCCCGGCTGGAAACTGCCGAGGCCGCATCCGTTGAACCGGAGATACAGCCTCAAATCACGGAAATTCAAAACCTCGTCCCACGATTTGGCAATCCTGTCGCGACGCCGGATACAAAGCCGGAGGACCCAGTCGGTGGCCCGAAAACAGACCTCGACAACACGGATGCCACAGTCCCGGAAACTGACGAGAACAGAGCCGCCGGTGAAGATGCGGATACGGGCGAACCCTTCAATGATGTGAATCTTGTTGATGTTCTGCCCATCATCCTCGCGGTCGCACCGGTGATCCGAATTGCCACTCCTGCTCAGCAGATCGAAGGAGAGGGCGAGATGATGGAAAAGGGTGAAACAGCACGCGCCGCGCCGGGCGCTCCGATTAATCTCCAGAATGTAAGACAGTTCACCGAGAAGCAGAAAAAAGAGGGAGACGACCTCTCCGCTAAGGATAACGACCCTGACGTCTCCAATAGTGACACCGCCCAGTCGTCGGATGCGGAGTCTTTCAGTGACGTACTGACCAAAGCGGCGGACTCCAGCCCGGCAAAATACGCCGTTGATGATCTCCGGAAACACATGAACGCACTCCCCGAGCCGAATCAGCCCCTGTCAACATCGGGCCGAACCACCTCTCTCGATAATCTCCCTCTGGAGATCGGAATGCGACTGCTCGACGGCGCACGAGAGATAAATATTCTCCTTTCGCCGGAGTCACTCGGTGAAATTTCGATCACGCTGGATATCGCACAGGACTCGTCGATCAGCGCCAGGTTCACGGCCGATAATCCGGCGACGCTCGCTCTGCTGGTGCAGGACTCGGCAGCCCTGAAAAAATCGCTGGATCAAACAGGTCTTTCAACAGGTAACGCGACGCTGCAATTCTCCCTCTCACGAGATGGGCAACAGAACGGCAGCCAAAGTGAACATCGTTCGCACAGTCAACAACATCATATGGCTCGGAACGATGCTCCATATCCGTCACCAATCAACGATATGCCTGATATTCCTATGAAATCCTATTCCCTGCAACGACTGGATCGTACCATCTGAGGAGCAACTCATGACGATAACATCGGCAATAAATACTGCCCCGACCGCATTGGCAAACACATCGCTGAACGATAATTCGACGATCGCTAAGAATTTTGATCAGTTTCTTGCCTTGCTCACCACGCAACTCAAGGTGCAGGACCCGACCGCGCCACTCAACACCAATGACTTTACCGCCCAACTCGTTCAATTCGCATCGGTGGAACAGCAGATCAAGTCGAACGATACGCTGAATGCCCTTCTTCAAATGAACTTGATATCAAATGCAAGCAACGCTCTCGGCTTCGTCGGAAAGACGGTGTCAGCATCCGGAGCGACAACGTATCTAAAAGACGAAACGGCGAAGTGGTCCCTCGACGCAGAGCGCGGCGGCACCGCGACGATTGCAATAAAAAATGAAGATGGCGTGACCGTCGCGACAAAAACAATCACGGTGAACGCCGGCACTCAGGACTTCACTTGGGATGGAAAAACCGACGGCGACACGATTGCGCCTGAAGGAAAATATACCATCACTGTCATTGGTAAAGATACCAACGACCAGAGTTTCAACATCTCGACATCCATCAGCGGTAAAGTCGACAGCGTTGACCTGACGACCGTGCCGGCAACGCTGATGATCGGATCCATCGGAATCCCGATGCACAAAGTCAAGACAATAACAAACGGGACATGATCCGGGCCGAGGAATTTGTCGATCTCCTGAAATGATATGCGCGATTTAGCTCTTTTTTAAGCGGACGCCTGTATGATCAATCTGAAGACTGGTCAGTTGATAATGTATGAGCGTACCATGACCGATGTATATCGACCGCGTGTTAAATACGTAATTGGCCCGGATGGAAGCCCGTTGACCGTTGCAGACCTGCCGCCAAGTGGCACACGTCGCTGGGTCATACGCCGCAAAGCCGAAGTTGTAGCAGCGGTTCGTGGTGGCTTGTTGAGCCTTGATGAAGCCTGTGCCAGATATACGTTGACAGTCGAGGAATTTCTCGCTTGGCAATCATCGATCAATGAGCATGGTCTTGCCGGGCTGAGAACCACCCGCATTCAGCAATATCGACAATAGCCGCTCCCCGCCGATTATTATTTTCAACGAATTTTAAGTGGATTTTATCGAAAATTCCGCGTAGGACATTTTGCTGTTAATCATTTGATAACCATAATTCGGCAAATATTGCCTAGCTTCATGACATTGGACGACATGTCTTTGAATGAGCGGGAGATTTTTGAACGTGAATAGCATTATGGAACAAATGGCCAAGTTTGGAATTGTCAGGCTTGCGGTACTAACCTTGGTTGCGATTTCTCTACTGTCTTTTTTTGGCTTCATTATGTTCCAGGCGTCTCAGCCGACGCTATCCGTTCTTTACACTGACCTTGCACCTGAAGACTCTGCAGCGATCGTGAACGAACTTGACGCGCAAGGAATCAGATATGAATTGCGTGAGGACGGCCGCACCATTCTCACCCAGAAAAGTGAAATCCCGCGACTTCGGCTTGACTTGGCGTCAAAGGGAGTTCCGACGTCTGGCGTTGTCGGTTACGAGATTTTTGATAAATCGGATACGTTTTCAGCAACCAGTTTCGTTCAAAACATCAACCAACTGCGCGCGCTCGAGGGTGAGTTGGCGCGTTCTATCAAGACGATCGGTAATGTTCAGGCAGCGCGTGTTCATCTTGTGCTCCCCGAACGGCGAATTTTTGAACGTGATCGACAGCCACCTCGGGCATCGATCGTGTTAAAGACGCGTGGTGAACTTTCCGCCGGCCAGATTGTTGCAATCCGGCGCTTGGTTGCCTCAGCCGTCGAGGGTTTGAAATCCGAAAATGTGTCGATCGTCGACGAACAGGGCCGTCTGTTGGCAGATGGCACGAGTGGCGTGGATGGCCTTTCCGTCATGCTCGATGAAAAACAACAAAATTTTGAGAAACGCCTCCGCGAACAGGTCGAGAGTATCGTGGCAAGTGTCGTTGGAATGGGACGGGCCCGAGTCCAGGTTGCGGCAGAAATGGATAACAACAAGATCCAGCAAACGTCCGAAACATTTGATCCGGAAACCCGTGTCGTCCGGTCAACACAAAACAGAAATGAAGACCAGACAACGACTGAAGTCCTCGATGGACAGGTGAGTGCATCGCGGCAACTTCCCGGTGCTCAGCCAACGAATACGAACCAAAGGGATGCGTCGACAAAATCAGAAGAGACAATCAATTACGAGATTTCCAAGACAACGCGGACCGAAATGATCGAGGGGGGACGTGTAAAGCGACTTTCTGTCGCCGTTCTCGTCGATGGAACCTATTCTAGAAATGCCGAAGGACAAGTCACTTATCAACCTCGGGAACAGGCGGAGCTTGAGCGAATAAGTGCCGTCGTAAAGTCCAGTATCGGTTTTGACGCCAAGAGAGGCGATCAGGTTGAAGTTGCAAATTTGAGATTTGCTGAAGCACCGGAACTTATTCCGGAAGCCGCGGAAGTTCCGTGGTATGATCTGAGCAGGCTGGATTTGAACCGCTTGACCCAGCTTGGAATACTCGCGACCATCTCTTTGATCGTCACGTTTGTGATCGGCCGACCGCTCATGCGCGCGCTTCTCGGTGGCGGGCGCTCGGGTCGATCCGGCAAGATGTCGGATAGCGAGGCAGAGAATCAGCAATTGATGCCGAATCCGCTCGATCAAATCAGCGGTCTCGTCGCTGGTAATCAGGAAATCTCCATCCAGACCATTCGGAAATGGATTGCCGAGAAGAGTTGATGAATGGAAATGACGAGCCTAACAAACCCGGAGGGGAACAGGAATACTGCACCGGATCTCGATCAGGAGTTTCTAGATAAATTACCGGGGCCTGTTCGTGCCGCAATCTTGTTGTTGGCACTCGGCGAAAGAGATGGCGCTCCGATCTGGCAGGCCTTGACGGATCAGGAAGTCCGAACCGTTGCGATGATCATGGCCCATCTGGGCTCAGTCAGTAAGGTTGCCCTGATCAAAACCGCCGCCGAATTCGTCCAACAAGTTTCGGCGTCGAATTTTGCCGGTAATCCGGCTGTGACAGAAAAACTTCTACTGAGTACCCTTCCTCGTAATCGAGCCAAGGGGATTATCGAGGAAATCAAAGCGCCAACATCTCCCGATCTGTGGGATCGACTCGCTTATATTAAGCCTGAACAATTGGCCGTATTCCTGAAAAATGAATATCCGCAGACTGCCGCCGTCGTGCTTTCATATCTTCGTTCCGAACAGGCCGCTCGCGTACTTTCTCGTTTGCCGGCAGATTTTGCTACCGACGTCGTCGATCGAATGTTGCGTCTGGAGGGAATTGCCCCCGAGGTGATGGAGGGGATCGAGGAAATGCTGAAAAGCGAGTTTGTCACCGGCGACCTTCCAGGCAGCAGGGGAGATCCGATCGAAAAAGTAGCCCATATATTCAATTCTTTTGAGCCGAAAACTGAGGGGCGTTTTCTGGCGGCCCTTGATAGCGTCAACCGCAACGCCTCACAGAAACTTCGCGCACTCATGTTCCTGTTCGAGGATCTCGGAAAAATTGACCAGAACTCGGCTCAGGTTCTCATGCGAACAGTCGAGCGTGACGTATTGATGCGCGCGCTTAAGGGGGCTACAACCGGAATGCGTGAGTTTTTTCTGGCATTGATGTCACAACGCGCGCAAAAGACATTCCTTGATGACATGGAGGCGATGGGACCCATAAGACTTCGAGATGTGGACGAGGCCCAGCGCGCGATCATAAATCTTGCCAAGGATCTTGCCGCCAAGGGAGAGATTATTCTGGGTTCCAATTCTTCCGACGATGAGATGATTGTCTGACATGAAACAACCAATGAAAAAATTCATGTTTAATCATGATCTGAGATCGGAAAATGGCGCGACCACACCAGTCAACATCGCCTCCGATCAGATTGACAACCCGGCCATCAGCAGAGCTTTTCAGGAGGGAGTGGCAGCCGGAAAATCTGAAGCGGCACTGGAATACACGGCCATCTTGTCCCGGGCAAACTCAGCGATTGCCGATCAGTTGATTGAATTGACCCGAAAGCTGGATCACGATATCCGAACAATCGAAAAGCGGTCCGGGGAAATTGCGCTGCATTTTGCCCGAAAACTAACCAGCAACTTGATTGAAAGGGAACCTACGGCACTGATCGAGGCGGCATTCATAAAGTGCTTGAACCTTGCCCGTCAGCCGCCAAGCCTCACGATACATACCGCACCGGCATTGATTGACGATTTGAAGGCCGGCTTGTCCCGGAAGGCCATCGAAATCGGTTACCGCGGAGAAATTCACGTTACCGAAAATGCGTCTCTGTCGGGATCATCGGTGATGATAGAGTGGTCGGGAGGGGGCCTCACTTTCGATCCCGAACGAGTCAGCGCGGAGGTGGACGCCCTCGCCGCATCCCATTTCCAAGAGCAGGGTAACGATAGAGGGTCTATAAATTCATGAATGCATCCGATGAATTCACGCTCCCGACAATCACCTCTTCTCCGGACATGCCGGCCACGGGGCACACACAGAATACAACCGCAGAGACGGAGGCTCCAATCTCCGAAGGAGATCTTGAGGCCGTTCTCGACGTTCCGATAACTGTGACCGCCATTCTTGGTACAAAAAGGATGGCCATCGCCGATGTTGTCCGGCTCGGTGCCGGGTCGGTTCTTGAGCTCGAACGGCAGGTAGGGGAGCCGATCGATCTTTATGTGGACGGCCGATTGATCGCCCGCGGTGAAGTCGTTCTTGCAGATGACCGCCTCGCAATCACGATGACCGAAATCGTCAAACCCGAGAAATAATTGCGGGAGACTGGATTAGAAATGCGTCTGCTTATCGTAGGATCGATGAGGGGCCCGCTATCCGTAGCTACGCGGATGGCAATGGACCGTGGTGCATCTGTCACAAACGCTGAGAGTGTTTTGCAGGCAATCAGCGTTATGCGTGTTCAGGGCGCGGACCTCGTCATGATCGAGGTATCGCTCGAGGTTCAGAAACTCGTCGACGGATTGGCCGCTGATCATATCCAGACGCCCGTTATCGCCTGCGGGATCGGTACGGATGCAGCGACGGCCGCAAACGCAATAAGGTCGGGAGCAAGAGAATTTATTCCACTCCCTCCGGACCCTGAACTGATTGCTGCAATTCTGGCAGCCGTGTCAAATCAGGACGAAGTGCTGATTTATCGCGATCCAGTGATGGAAAAGATCGTCCGGCTGGCAGAAACTGTTGCACGATCCGAAGCGTCAATCCTGATTACTGGCGAAAGCGGAACAGGCAAGGAGGTTATAGCTCGTCATATTCATCGACGATCAAACCGGTCCAAGCGTCCCTTTGTATCGGTCAATTGTGCGGCAATTCCCGAGGGCTTAATGGAGTCTGAACTGTTCGGACACGAGCGAGGCGCATTCACCGGTGCAGTCGCACGACGCATCGGAAAATTCGAGGAAGCCAATGGTGGCACATTATTGCTCGATGAAGTTTCCGAGATGGACGTCCGCCTGCAGGCTAAACTGCTACGCGCAATCCAGGAGCGTGTGATCGATCGGGTAGGTGGATCTTCACCTATACCTGTTGACATCAGAATACTCGCCACCTCCAACAGAAATCTTCACGAGGAGGCAGTCCGGGGAAAGTTCCGGGAAGACCTTTACTACCGACTGAATGTTGTCAATATTCAAATCCCACCCCTTCGGGATCGCCCGCAGGATATCATTGCATTGGCAGGTCATTTTGCCTCCTATTTCTCGGAATTGAATGGCTTTCCAAAAAAGACTTTTTCACCCGATGCCCGGCGGGCGCTTCTCGCAAATAACTGGAAGGGCAATGTCCGGGAACTGGAGAATGTCATCCACAGGGCGGTCTTGATATCTCGCTCGGACGAAATTGACGATCAGTCCATCGTCGTGCAGGACAGTACTGGAAATAGGCCATTCGGTCAGGATTTGACGACAAAAGCTGCTCAGACTGCCGAAGCACTGACACGCGGATTGGTTGGACAGACAGTCAGCGAGGTCGAGAAACGCCTCATCATTGACACTTTGGATCACTGTCTCGGAAATCGCACTCACGCAGCAAAGATATTGGGAATCTCGATCCGCACCTTGCGGAACAAATTGAATGAATACGTTGCCGACGGAACGATAACCCGCGAACTCAGTGACGTTTGAGAAAAAAATTCTTGCGACGTCACGCGGTGTTCCATCGCGGCAGCAACTCCTTCTAAGGACTGGCGAACCATCTCCCGAAAACTTCACGCCATTTTGACCAAGCTTGACGATCCTGTCTCAAGCGAATGTTATCGATCGCCTGCTCCGCAAGAGCATATGCCTGATCAGCGGTTTCCTCGAAAGGACCTGTTCGTAACACCGTTTCCTCTGAGTCGGGGGCGTACCAGAAATCCTGATCAGGGTCCGTAGTTGCCAGATAACGAAAAAAGTCCCTCATTAAACAGTCATGATAAATCGGACCCATCATACGATAGACTGATTTAGAAATAAATTCATAAGCTAAAGTATCAATCAACATGCCGGAGATTGGCGCATTCATTGTGGTCCGCCAAGCGCGCGCTGCCCGACAAATAAAGACGAGATTACCCTTTGTTTCAGCGTTCTTTGCTTCGATCACTCTCCTTGCCAGATCCGGTACAAAGGGACTCCATTCCTCCGTAGCACGAATGTCAGGGTAAATATCTCTTCCTGCAACAGAAAAATAAGGTCTCACGTCAGCAATCTGTCCAGGCTCGATGGATAACATAATCGATCCTGAGCGGCTGCTTATTTCACATTCGGGATCGAGATCCACAAGCGTCGATCTCACAAGTTCCAGAAATGCGCGTTGCCGCCCTATTTTCATCGAGTCAAATTTCAAAAATATTTCCGACGGTAGTCGGAAGGCAATATCGATATCGCTCGCTCCAAATACACCTGTCCGACGGATATAGGAGCCGAAATCGATCGCGTTCTGAGTATCGGAGTTGTTGGTCCAGAAAAAAGCGTTCAGGTGCGATACGACTTTCTTGCGACAAGTCGCAACAAATGAAGATTGATCGTCAGTCATCTCCATTGCTGTCCTGAATCGCTTGAACGTATCAATTGCAGACATCTGGCCACCACCCATCCGACACGTCGCAATCCATGGCGCCACATCGTCGAAGCAATTAAATTCATCCCATCCTATTGAACCAAACACTATTTTTCGTAAAGAAATTTATAACGTTCGGTCAAAAACCCGAAAGTTAACTGATAATTAACCATAATTTCCGAATGTGCGAACGCGGCCCGTTTTTCGACTTTTATCTGTCTTCAGGAGCTTCACTCTGTCAAATATGGACGTCACATCGATAACGCCCGTGACACCACGCACGACGTCGATACCGACCTTCGGCAGTGTTGGTCTTCTGGCTCGCAGGTCAGATATCCTGCTAGCAATCATCGTGATGAGCATCATCGTTGTGCTCATCATGCCGGTTCCGCCCTTCCTGCTGGATTTTTTACTCGCAGTATCAATTACATTTTCTGTCCTGATCCTGTTGACTGCACTTTTCATCGAGGCCCCGCTCGAATTCTCCGCATTTCCCACCGTCCTACTGATGGCAACGATGCTTCGGCTGGCTCTGAATGTCGCCACGACCCGTCTGATCCTCTCTGAGGGGCATACCGGCCCGGGCGCTGCGGGCCACGTGATTGAGGCGTTCGGCAGCTTTGTCATGGGTGGGAACTTTGTCATCGGAATTGTCGTCTTTGCCATCCTGATGATCGTTAATTTTATCGTTATCACAAAGGGGTCAGGTCGTATCGCCGAAGTGGCCGCGCGCTTCACACTCGATGCAATGCCGGGCAAACAAATGGCAATCGATGCCGAGCTGCAGGCCGGTCATATCGATGAAAAGCAGGCAAAAGCTCGTCGTCGTGCGCTTGAGGATGAATCAACATTCTTCGGCGCCATGGACGGTGCCTCCAAATTTGTCCGCGGAGACGCAATAGCAGGGCTTCTCATCACATTCATCAACGTCATCGGAGGGATCTTAATTGGTGTCGCACAGGAAGGCCTTTCCTTCTCCGAAGCCGCGCGAACCTACACACTGCTAACAGTCGGTGACGGCGTTGTATCGCAAATTCCTGCGCTTATCGTCTCCACCGCAGCGGGCCTGTTGGTCTCGAAAGCGGGTGTGACCGGCGCCGCAGACAAGGCACTTGTCAAGCAACTCGCGACCATGCCGAAATCTATGGGTTTGGCGGCGATGGTCATGGGAGCCATGTCGCTGCTCCCGGGTATCCCGATGGTGCCATTTCTCGGCTTGGGTCTCGCAATGGCTTGGCTCGCATGGCATCTCGATCGAACCCACGAGGATGCCTTGGGCGACCAAATTAATGAAAAGCCGTCTTCGCCGGAATCGTCTCCCGATGGCATGATGACAGATGAAGTTCCGATTACCGAGTCGCTCAAAATAGATGACCTGAAAATTGAGGTGGGCTATGCCCTGATGCCACTGGTGAACGGTGGCTCGGGGTCCGACAAACTCACCGAACAAATCAAGGCACTTCGCCGCACATTGGCAAGCGAACTCGGCTTCGTGATGCCACCGGTAAGAATCCTCGATAACGTTATGCTTCAATCAAACAATTATATTATCAAAGTAAAGGAGGTTGAGGCAGGCCAGGGGGACGTTTATCCAGGTCAACTTATGGCGATGGATCCATCTGGCGCTCAGGTTCGTTTGCCGGGTCAGCACGTTCTTGAGCCAACATTCGGACTCCCCGCATCGTGGATCGACTCGTCCCTCCGTGACGAAGCGCAGATGCTCGGCTATACTGTCGTCGATGCGGCAACGGTTATTGCAACCCATATCACCGAAGTCATCAAGAGCAATGTCGCGGAACTTCTCAGCTACACAGACGTCCAGAAGCTGATCCGTGATTTGCCCAAGGATCATTCCGAATTGGTGAAGGATATGGTGCCAAGCCAGATCAGTGCAACTGGCGTCCAGCGCGTCTTGCAGGGACTTCTCAACGAGCGTGTATCCATCCGTGATCTCGGCACAATCCTGGAAGGAATATCGGATGCCGTGAATTCAACGAAAAGTACGCGTGACATCATCGAGTCCGTGCGGCAGAGACTCGCACGTCAATTGTGCGGTCAATACACAACTCCCGCGGGGCAGCTTCCGATTATCACCCTATCGCCGCAGTGGGAAACCGCTTTTGCCGAATCGATCGTCGGACAAGGCGAAGATCGTCATCTCGCCATGCAGCCATCCAAATTGACCGAATTTGCAACGCAGGTCAGAGAAAAATTCGAGGAAGCTGCACGTCAGGGAGAAATGCCGGTGCTTGTGACTTCCGCTTTTGCCCGGCCGTTTGTACGCTCAATCGTCGAACGATTCCGACGCGAAACGCCAGTCCTGTCACAGGCCGAAATTCATACCCGCGTCCGATTGAAAACGTTGGGAAGTATATGATCAATCAATGGTCATCCGCTGCTCCGATCTCGCCGCAGCAGTTGGAGAAGTTTCTGCCGTTCAAAAACAAGCACGACAATACACGCAAAAAACAGTGGGATCAAAAGATACAGCAGGCGAAAAACGAGAAGTGCCGCAATGACATCGGAGGCGGAGACATCCGGCATTGCTTTCAAAAAAACAAATTCCAGTACGCCTAAGCCACCGGGTGCGTTTGACAGGAGGGCTGCTGTAAATGATCCGAGAAATACGCCGGCCACGACAAAAAAACCTGGATTGGTTGCTTCCGGCAGCGCGAAATAAATGATGCCTGCAGCACCAAGCAGCTCGATCGGAGCCGCAAATAATTGACGAAAAACAATCCGTGGTCGGGGATAAATCAACTCATATCGTCCAATTCGCATCGGATGAAATCCCATCACCGAGCCCAGAACATAAAGCCCGACAAGCATCAAGAGACCAATGCCCGCAAGTCTCCCGAGTGTTTCCGGAATGTCGAACAATCGGGTGACCAGTTCAGGTTCACCAATAAGGACAAACCCGCCAAGCATGATTGTGCCAAGCGCAAAGGTGAAGGAACACAACGCAACGAGAATACCGATTTCAACTGCGTTCAATCCCTTGGTCGAATAGGCCCTGTAGCGGACCGCCGCTCCAGAGAGAACAGATGCACCGATATTGTGCGATAACGCATATGTCGTGAATGAAACAAGTGAAATGAAACCCCAGCCGAGCGGCTTCCCAAGATGCAGCAGCGCGATCCGGTCATACCAGGCAAGCGCTCCATAGGCCACCAGCGTCGAACCGACCGCCAGAGCCCAGCGATGCAGCGGAATGGCTGAAAGACTATTCAGCACGTCAATGGCAGACAGACTCCTCACTTCCTTGAAAAGCAGCCATCCGGATAGGATAACCGCGGCACTACCAATCAAGGGCCAGACAAAATCAAGTGCGCGCTTCATGATTTGAACCTATGTCGAGGCGTAAGAGCCACCCGCAGACGCGTGACCTCACTCCCTATGTCCTTATCAGTGCATCAGTGACACTGGAACGACAAGAGGCTTCACGTCCAATCCACGCTCGGGGCCATGATGAATTCATCAGACGCCGGAAAATGCGGAATTTCGACATTGGATAAGTCGCCGCAAACTGGACTGATTACGCGCGCACCATCCTCAGACCAATCCGGTCCATTTCGGATTGCTCCCGAACCGCTTCGGTAACACGTTCCTTCAATTGTTCGCGGTCATCAAGAATCTCGAATTTTTTCAGATCTTCAAACGCCTCCTCCAGCTCCACACGTGCCGCCTCAAGCTGCCCACGCATCTCGTCTGCAGACTGGATGAGATTATCGCGACGTTGAAGAGCAGCCCGTGCATAGGTCGGATAGGCAAAATGAGTCCGATCCGAGATGCCCGCACGAGCTTCCTCATGGGCTATTTCAAGATCAAGCTCGCCTGCCATTCGTTCGAACTCAGCCACCATCGTCTCGATCTGCAACAATTTCCGACGCTTCTCGTCAACCTGAAAGCGTTTCAAACGCAGCAATGTATCACGCGACTTCATGTTCACTCTCTATTTCCGCAAGCACGAAAATGGCTCGCTCTTGAACGGTATCACTTCCCGCTTGTCCCGACGATTTCCGCCAGCCGAGAGTAAGTATCGCTCATTGAAGTTGACTCTTCCTTACCTTGCCGAAGAAAATCTTCAAGTAATGGATAAAGTTTGATGGCCTCATCCACTTCTGCCGACGATCCGGCACGGTAGGCTCCCAATCTTATCAACTCCTCCATGTCAGCGTAGGTGGACAAAATCGATCTTGCCCGCTGAATACTGGGCCAGTATTCCGGATCACAGGATTTGGGCATAGACCGGGAGATTGACTGCAAAACATTGACAGCAGGATACCGGCCCCGGGCAGCAATCGCCCGCTGCATGACAATATGACCATCCAGAATGCCTCTCACCGCATCCGCGATCGGTTCATTATGATCATCGCCGTCGACAAGAACCGTGAAAAGTCCTGTGATCGTCCCTTCATCAATGCCGGGTCCGGCCCGCTCCAGCAGACGGGGCAGCTCCGTAAAAACAGTTGGTGTATAACCCTTTGTTGTGGGTGGCTCCCCCGCCGCAAGCCCGATTTCTCGTTGTGCCATTGCAAAGCGGGTGACGCTGTCCATCATGCACAGCACATTGAGGCCTCGGTCCCTGAAATACTCGGCGACTGAAAGCGTCAGATAAGCGGCCTGCCGCCGCATGAGAGCGGGTTCGTCCGACGTCGCCACAATGACGACAGAGCGCGCAAGACCGGCCTCGCCCAGATCTTCCTGCAAAAACTCCTGAACCTCCCGGCCTCGCTCCCCAATCAATCCAATCACGGCAACATCGGAAGCCGCGTTGCGCGCGAGCATCGACAGCAAAACAGATTTCCCGACGCCGGAACCGGCAAAGACCCCCATGCGCTGCCCTTTGCAGCAGGTCAGGAACGAGTCGAGTACGCGAACACCCATCTGAAAAGGGGGACCAAGACGGCGGCGGGAATGCGCTGGAGGTGGATCGGCTCTGAGAGGCATGAAGTCAGAGCCCGATCCTAATGGACCGCGTGAGTCGATTGGCTCCCCCAACCCGTTCAGCACACGTCCGAGCCAGGAACCATCCGGAAAAACGCCTGATCGCCGATCCGTCAAAAGCGCGCGCATGCCCCGTCTGAGCCCGTCGACATTCCCGAACGGCATCGCGAGAGCAAATTCCGGCGTGACGCCGATAATCTCTGCCGAGACAAACCTGTCATTTCCGACCTCGATACGGACACGCCCGCCAATCTCCATCAATTCGAGTGGGCCGACCAATTCAATCAGAAGACCGCGAACGCCCGCAACCCGTCCGAATATCTCGAACGAATCAATCCTGCCGAGGCCCGCAAACAGCGAATTGATTCGGCTTTCGGGAATCGGTGCCATCCTGAAATGCCCCTTCGAGAGCAAAAAACCTGCCGCCTGCACGGAACTGGAAAAAAATCGATTACCGGCTAACGTTTTCATTGAAGAGAATCAACGACTCACAGCATTGAGTCAATTGAATCACTTAGCTCCACATCTTAAAGTCGGAATTTAGTATGAAACAATCAAATTGTAATCAGAAATTCAACAATTTATCACGAATTTCAGATCACAATGATTTTAAGACTTGCGGGAATGAATCACTATTTGTTAACCATTCCGCGATAATTTTCTGATAACCGAAGCATAAGTCTGGCCAATATCTGCCGCAGGCAATCATGACGGCAGTCTTGCCAGACCGAACTGGAACGGGACTGGGAACTTACAATGCGCGTATTGCTTATTGAAGACGACAGCGCAACAGCGCAGAGCATTGAGTTGATGCTCAAATCCGAGAACTTCAACGTCTACACGACGGATCTCGGAGAGGAGGGAATCGATCTTGGAAAGCTCTATGATTACGACATCATATTGTTGGACCTGAACCTGCCCGACATGTCAGGTTACGAGGTATTGCGCAGTCTTCGCGTTGCCAAGGTAAAGACACCGATTTTAATTCTTTCCGGATTGGCGGGCATCGAAGACAAAGTGCGCGGACTTGGATTCGGGGCAGATGACTACCTCACCAAACCCTTCCACAAGGATGAACTTGTTGCCCGGATACAGGCAATTGTCCGTCGATCCAAGGGGCACGCTCAATCCGTCATCATCACCGGCGACCTTACTGTTAATCTGGATCAGAAGACGGTTGAGGTTGGCGGAGCGAGAGTGCATCTGACAGGCAAAGAATACCAGATGCTCGAACTCTTGAGCCTTCGGAAGGGAACAACTCTAACAAAGGAAATGTTCCTGAACCATCTCTATGGCGGTATGGACGAGCCAGAACTCAAAATTATTGATGTTTTCATCTGCAAGCTCCGGAAAAAACTTGCCAATGCTTCAGAGGGGCGCAACTACATTGAAACGGTGTGGGGCCGCGGCTACGTCCTTCGGGAATTTGTCGACGAGGCAGTTCGTTTATCTGCCTGAATTCAAGCATATATGCCGCGAAATTGGAGCTTGGAGACGCGTCTCCGGGCCGTAGTCAATGTTATCATGGCCGTTTGAAGAGTTTTCGTCAGCCGCACACTCACCGCGCCTCTATCACGACCGTGTCTTCGTGGAGCGTGAACGTCACTTTCATTGTAGCCGCCGTTGCCAGAAGTCCCGCATAAAAAGGCTGGATAGCATGCGCATCGATACCGTTGCTGCCAGCCCGACCGGCGAGATAGTCCTCGAAATGGGGTGGAATACGTGCGCTCACGCCTTTCGCGGCAATCTTGATCACAACGCGATCTTGATCCTTGTCCAGCGCCACCGTCATCTCGCCGCCACGAGGGATCGCATGAGAAGCCACCATGAGCAAATTGAGCAGCAGTTTGACAATGTTTTTCGGGAGAAATTCACGCGGTGCCTGCCACACGAGAGACACTCGATCATCTTGGATAAATCCGCGAGCAACCTGCTCCGCATCTCCTAAATCGATCGAAGATCCCGCTGACCCGGCGGCACCAAATGCGATACGTGCGAATTGTAGCCTTGCCGACGCCTGTTTTGCGCTTTTCCGGATCAGGTCATGTGCGAATTCCCGCATCGACCCGTCACCTTCGTCATCAAGCACCTCAAGCCCGTTCACGATCGCACCGACCGGACTGATCACGTCATGGCAAACCCTGCTGCATAGCAAGGCCGCCAGATCCAGAGGATCAAGCGTTACGGCAATTGTTTCTGATTCATCCATGATGTCTGATTTCCTCCTTTGCATTGAAACGCTGCTGCCATCGGAGTTTCATTCTGCAACTGATCCGGAAAGTATTGTCTCTTGCGTGCAATACTGCCTTGCCAATGACATAAATCCTGTAGAATCATAAGCCCTATTGATTCGCCTTTAATCGTCTCGCATAAAACCGGTAACGGATCGTTACAATCAAAAGAACGGGAGTGAGTTGATCATGAAATTCCCATACGGATCGGAATTGGCCATGAGATCGATGCGATTTCTTTGGCTTGGACTTTCGTTGATCGCCATCGGTGTGACTTTGCCGGCAAACGCACAAACGAAGCTGCAACCCGAGAAGCCGCTCGGATCTTCCGCCGTTGCCCCCACTCCTTTCAAGACGGATGATCTTGTCAGAACAGGACATAAATTCTTCGGAAGCCTGTCGCAGGGCCTTGCGTCGGCCATTGAAGCTGCTGTTTCGCGATGGGGCCAGCCAAACGGTTATATTCTGGGCCAAGAGGCGTCTGGCGCATTCGTCGGCGGTCTTCGTTACGGCGAGGGCACCCTTTATACAAAGAACGCCGGTGATCGCCCCGTCTTCTGGCAAGGCCCCTCAGTCGGTTTCGATTTTGGTGGGCAAGGTGCCCGCACCATGATGCTCGTCTATAATCTTCCGTCGACGGAAGGGATTTATCGGAGATTTGGTGGCGTCGACGGATCAGCGTTTTTCGTCGGTGGCTTCAGCGCGACAGCGTTGATTTCCGACAACATCGTCGTCGTACCTATTGGCTCTGGCGTCGGTGCACGACTTGGTGTGAATTTCGGTTATCTCAAATTTACGAGCGAGAGCACATGGAACCCGTTCTGATAGCTGAGCGCGAGATCACGCCAGATCTGATAGGGCCTGTCGAAGATCGCTGATCAGATCATCAGGGTGCTCTAATCCGACAGACAGGCGCACCAGTCCGTCCGCAATGTCCATTGCGGCGCGCTCTTCAGGAGTAAAACGCTGATGCGTTGTGGTCGCGGGATGCGTGACCAAAGTCTTGGCATCCCCGAGATTGTTCGAGATGCGGATCAAGTCCAGCGCATTCATCATTTTGAAGGCGGCAGCTTTTCCGCCCCTGAGCTCAAAAGCAATCAGCGTCGAGCCGCCTGACATTTGCCGCTTGATGATATCCGCCTGAGGGTGATCCGCACGTCCACAATAAATCACGCGGGAAAATTCTGCCCGCTCGGTAAGAAAATCTGCAAGTGTGGCGGCACTGCGCGTCTGGCGCTCGACCCGCAAAGGTAATGTCTCCAACCCTTTCAACAAAACCCACGCATTGAAAGGCGACAGCGCAGGTCCGGTCTGCCTCAGCAACGTCTTGATATGGGCATCGATGAATTCCTGTGAGGCGAGGATCACGCCGCCAAGGCATCGCCCCTGCCCGTCAATGTGCTTTGTCGCGGAATAGACAACACAATCCGCACCCAGCAGCAGAGGCCTCTGCTGCATCGGTGTCGCGAAGACATTATCAACGGTCAGCTTCGCACCACATCCATGAGCCAGTTCCGCCACCGTCGCGATGTCGATCACCTCCAAGGTCGGGTTAGACGGGCTTTCGAGAAAAAACACCTTTGTATTTGCCCGTATGGCCGCGCGCCACGCATTCATATCCGTCCCGTCAACCATCGTCGACTCGACACCGAAACGCGGCAAAAACTCGTGGATCACATAGCGGCATGATCCAAAGAGTGCACGGGAAGCTACCACATGATCGCCCGCTTTCAACTGGCCAAGCAGCGCTGACGTGACAGCCGCCATCCCCGTTGCCGTCGCCCGGGCAGCCTCGGCGCCTTCGAGCGAGGCCATCCGCGCCTCGAACATCGCCACCGTCGGGTTCGAAAACCGCGCATAGATATAGCCGGGCGACTCGTCCTTAAACCGTGCCTCGCACTCTTCCGCCGAATCGTAAACATGGCCCTGAGTTAGAAAAAGCGCCTCGGATGTCTCGCCAAAAGAGGAACGAAAGGTTCCTTCATGAACGAGGCGTGTCTCCAAATGAAACACCGCCTTGTCGGAAGATCCAGTACGCTCGCCCATGACAATGACTCCATCCGGGATTTATACGGCATTAAACTGTACTTTCATCTTGACATACGCTTAATGTTGTCGTTCGTAAAGACGGAAATTTGTATTTTTTATAGGACTTACTCGTATCAAAAGATCAAAATAGAATATCAAATATTAACAAATACAATTTGTAAATTAAAAAAATTTCCAATTCTATTTGTCAAATAAATCAAAAGTCTGTATCATTCGTTTAATCGAAAAGACCAATCGCTTTCGGACAATGCTGCACCATGCCCTTTCTGAACGTCACTGACCGAGCAGGAAAGCAACATACGCTGGAAACCGTCGAAGGTTGGCGCGTGATGGAAATTCTTCGCGACTACAAGGTGGGAATCGAGGGAATTTGTGGCGGCTCATGCGATTGCGGGAGCTGCCACGTCGTAATCGCCCCTGAATGGCGGGACCGTCTGCACCCTGCCCGCGACGAGGAAATCGACCGCCTCGATCAATTGCCCCTCCTTCATCGCGGTTCCCGCCTCGCCTGTCAGATCATCTGGTCGGATGATCTTGACGGCCTGAGCCTGACAATTCCGGAAGCATGAAATGGCAAAAGCACCCCCTTTCCCGTCCATTCTGATCGCCAATGACTTGATCGACGGCGATGTCATTTTTGCAAGTGCCTCGGGCTGGGTTCGTCATCATGCGGATGCCCGCATTGCAATAACGGCAGCAGACGCCGGGACGCTGCTTGAGGTAGCAGCAAAGGCTCTGGCCAACAATGAAATCGTCGATCCCTATCTCGTTGAGGTTGTGGTTGGTGCCGACGGAATTCCCGAACCAATTCATTATCGCGAAAAAATGCGGACACTCGGGCCAAGCATCCGCACCGACCTCGGCAAACAAGCGGAACGCGGAGCACGCAATGTATCACTATGACGAATTCGACCGCAGCTTTGTTCAAGAACGTGTCGCGGAATTCCGTGCCCAAGTTGCCCGCAGGCTGGATGGCTCGCTCACCGAGGATGAATTCAAACCCTTGCGGCTTATGAACGGCCTCTATCTCCAGTTGCACGCCTATATGCTCCGCATTGCCATTCCCTATGGCACCTTGTCCTCGGTGCAGATGCGCCAATTGGCCATGATTGGTGATCGGTGGGACAAGGGCTACGGGCACTTCACGACGCGCCAGAACATCCAGTTCAACTGGCCGAAACTTGCTGATGTTCCCGATATGCTGCAAGCCCTGGCAGATGTCGACATGCACGCAATCCAGACTTCCGGCAATTGCATCCGCAATGTCACTGCCGACCATTTCGCCGGTGTTGCGGCGGACGAGGTCGAGGATCCCCGCCCGACGGCTGAACTCATGCGGCAATGGTCGAGCCTGCACCCGGAATTCAGCTTTCTCCCGCGCAAATTCAAGATTGCGATCACCGGCGCCCGACATGATCGCGCCGCGATCAAGGCGCATGACATCGGCATTCGCATTCTCCGCCATCCCCTGAGTGGAGAAACCGGTTACGAGATCAGCGTCGGCGGTGGCCTCGGGCGGACGCCCATGATCGGCAAAACCATCCGCGACTTCCTCCCGAAAGCGGATTTGCTGCCCTATCTCGAAGCCCTCATGCGGGTCTACAACGCGGAAGGGCGGCGCGATAACAAATACAAGGCCCGCGTTAAAATTCTCGTCCATGAGATCGGCATCGAACCCATGCGAGCGGCAGTCGAGGCAGAATTCACTGCGACCAATCGGGATGCGGTTGCTCCTGATCCCGCCGAGATCGCCCGCATCGAACGCGCTTTCATGCCACCCGCTTATGAACGCCTGCCGGATGAAAGCGCCTCTCTCGCGCGCCAAAGCGCAGCGAATGCCGAATTTTCGCAATGGGTCGCGGTCAACACCTTCGCCCACAAGCAACCGGGCTATTCAGCCGTCACCGTGTCCTTGAAACCAATTGGTGGCGCGCCGGGCGATGCCACCTCCGGCCAGATGCGCGCTCTCGCCGATGCGGCTGATGCTTTCAGTTTCAGTGAATTGCGCGTCACCCATCACCAGAACATCGTGCTCCCGAATGTCAAAAAAGACGATCTGTTCGAACTCTGGCAGCGCCTCGCGGCCCATGAGCTTGCGACCGCAAATATTGGACTCATCTCCGATATCATCGCCTGCCCCGGAATGGATTATTGCTCGCTCGCGACAGCGCGTTCGATCCCGATTGCCCAAGCCATCGCGCAGCGCTTCGCATCACCCGAACGCCAGCGCACCATTGGCGAGTTGGGCATCAAGATTTCGGGTTGCATCAATGCCTGCGGCCATCATCATGTCGGCAATATCGGCATTCTCGGGCTCGAAAAATCCGGAGCCGAGAGCTACCAGATCACACTCGGCGGTGATGCCACCGAAACAGCGGCTATCGGGGAACGGCTCGGGCCGGGTGTCGGCGCGGAAGACATCCCCGACACGCTGGAACGGATCGTCGACATCTACCTTGCCGAGCGGTCACCGGATGAGCGCTTCATCGATACCTATCGCCGTGTTGGTATTGAACGCTTCAGAGGAGCCATCCATGCCCTTGATTCATGAAAACAAGTTTGTCCCCGATCACTGGCAAAGACTGGCTGATGATCAACCGGTTCCGGCGGACGGCAATATCATCATCCCGCTTCAGCGACTGGACGAGGCGCGTCAGGTGCGAGGGAGTGCACTTTCGTCAATCGGCATCCATCTCACCAATATTGCCCGGATTGAAGATATCATCCCGCTCCTTCAAAACTTGCAGATGATCTCGATTGCCTTTCCGGCCTTCAGCGACGGCCGTGGCTTCAGCCTCGCCAAACGCCTACGCCGCCTCGTCTTCAAAGGCACGCTCCGCGCCCATGGCCCGTTGATTGCCGATCAATATCCACACGCTTTGGCCTGCGGTTTTGATGAAATAGAGATCAGTGAAAGCCATGCACTGCGCCATCGCGAAGCCTACTGGCGTGCCGCCACAGGATCGATTAGTTTAGGGTATCAACGCGGCTATGCACGGTCCGGAACAATTCTGGACAGGCGAGCCGCTTCCAGGCGTGCTTGATGTCCCGAACCCCGATTGAGACCCGACCCTCCCGAATTGCCCCTCTTGCAAAACTTCCCGTGTTTTTCGGATTATCCGGCCGACGGGTCGTCCTCGCTGGCGGTTCGGAAGCGGCAGCGTGGAAAGCCGAATTGCTGGCCGCGGCAGGTGCAAAGGTCGAAGTTTATGCCGGGCACTTCTGCGACGAATTGAATGAGCTCGCAACTGAAACCACACAAGGGCAAATCACGCTCCACCACCGGCTTTGGTCGATCGATATCTTCCCGCACGCCGCACTCGCAATCTGTGCCACCGAAAATGATGCCGAGGCGTGGGCGTTTCGGTGTGCCGCCCAATCTGCTGGCATTCCGTGCAATGTCGTGGATCGCCCGGCCTTTTGCGATTTCAATTTCGGCGGCATCGTCAATCGCTCGCCATTGATCATCGGTATTTCGACAGATGGCGCCGCACCCGTCTTTGGTCAGGCCATCCGCGCGAAGCTTGAAGCCATTCTGCCAAAAGGCTTCGCTCGCTGGGCAGATGCCGCACGCGCATGGCGGCCCTCGGTTCAAGCGCTTGGCCTTTCATTTCAAGGACGGCGCCGCTTTTGGGAACGTTTCACCGAGCAAGCCCTCACCCGACCGGACGAGATGCCACACGACTCGCTGCGTGAAACACTCGTGGATCGAAGCCGGAACGAGGCCTCCGCGCCAGAAACCGGCCATGTTTTGCTGGTTGGCGCCGGCCCGGGCGACCCCGAACTTCTCACCCTCAAAGCGCTGCGTGCGCTTCAATCAGCCGATATCGTCCTCTATGACGACCTTGTCTCCCGCGATGTGCTGGATTTCGCCCGCCGCGAAGCCAAAACCATGCTCGTCGGAAAGACCGGGCATGGCCCTTCCTGCAAGCAGGAAGACATCAACCGGCTCATGGTCACCTTCGCCGTGCAGGGAAAGCGCGTCGTCCGCCTGAAAAGCGGTGACCCGATGATTTTCGGCCGTGCCTCGGAGGAGATCGAAGCCTGTCGTGCAGCAGGCGTCTCGATTGAGGTAATACCCGGAATCACAACGGCCCAGGGTGTTGCAAGCCGCCTGACGCGATCACTGACGCATCGAAAAACAGCCCGCCGTCTGCAATTCATGACAGGGCACGACCATTCGGGCCAATTGCCCGATGACATTGACTGGAACGCCATTGCCGACCCGAAGGCAACCACGGTCGTCTATATGCCGGGGAAAACGCTCGCGACCCTGTCTGACGCCGTGCTCCACCATGGCCTGCCGGCTGATATCCCCGCACTCGCCGTATTCAACGCCACGCGCCCCGACGAATGTGTGATCGAGGCAACCATCGCGACACTGCCCGACGCATTGGCAAAGTCCGCCATCAAGGGCCCCATGATCGTCATCTTCGGCAACGCCGTCGGACATAAACAGGAAGTCGTGTTGATGGGCGATCAGTCGCAACCTGCCAAAGATATTTCCGGGCTTGAAGACGTTCCCGTCAGGCTGCGCGCCCGAAAAGGAAATTCTTGATCTTCTTGAACCGCGTCGAAACCGAATGCCGACGCTGCTCGCGATCGACCACCGCCTGCTCCGTCACCCAATTCATCTGCACAACTCGCCGCTGCCCTTCATAAGGCTTATGACCGTGCCATGAATGGTCTGATCGCTTGAACACAAGCAATGTTCCGTTTGACGGCGGGACTTCAGCAACAAAATCCTCGAGATCCGTCCCGCTACGCAAGATGCGGAGCTTGCCACCCTCGGACACCCACGCATCATTCAGATACAGCAGCACCGTAATGATCTTCGTTTCACTGTCCGTATGGATACTGCCATCCGTGCCGCGCAAAAAGCCCCGCACCGTGTACATGGTCGGGCGACCTGTCAGGTCGATATCGAACTTCTTCTCGATCGCACGCCGGAAAGGCTCTTTCTGCAATTCATCGAGCATGGCCTTGAAACGGCCTTCGATCTTGAGCTCGGAAGGCGGATGCGAACCTGCCCCGGGTACAGTCGGGAAATCCGCCATGATTGTTGCGAACGATTCCGGTTTTACAAAATTCTCGACAATCAGAAACTCGTAGGGATCTTTCTGGAGAGCCGTACGTTCCAAAGCATCATAATCAAGATATGACATCGTCAAAACCCTGTTTTCCGGTAAAGTCATGCAATCAAGGCAATCACCAGCCCCTCCTGATATCATCTTGGAAGCATGACGCAAGACAAAATTGGACCGTGACGTTGCGCATTACAAGACGGCATCACGACGCAAGACCGTATAGCCGGAAACATTGCTGTCGGACACGACAGATGGTATCTGAAAATGCAATTTTGAACAGGACATCGCGTTGCTCAAGCAACTCATCAATCCGAAAACACGCCAAAGACGACGCGCAGCCAGCCTCAAGCGCTGGAATCGCCCCGTTGACACGTTTCGTCGCCGGGTCAGGGCTTGGATCAACATGATCCTCGTCGATCACGGCATTTTTCGCCTGTTCTATCTCAATCGGCACCGGGTCACCCCGCAATTCTGGCGTGCGGCGCAACCAACACCGGGCCAGATTCGTCAGGCCGCCCGCGATGGCGTGCGCACAATCATCAATCTGCGCGGCGGTCGGGAATTCGGCTCGTGGCCCCTCGAGCGCGATATTTGCGAAAAACTCGATCTCAAACTCGTCGATTTCACCATCCGGTCCCGCGGAGCGCCTGATCGCGAGCGTATCGCGTCAGCGGCCAAATTCTTCGAGTCACTCGAATATCCCGTCCTCGCGCATTGCAAATCGGGCGCGGACCGGGCCGGTTTTATGTCCACACTCTTCCTGCTCGTCCATGAAAAGCGCCCGTTAGACGAGGCAATGCGTCAATTGTCGGCATGGTACGGACACTTCAAATTCGCAAAGACCGGTATTCTCGACGAATTTTTCGAACAGTATCGCCGTACCGGCGTGGAGAAGGGCATCGACTTTCAGACATGGATTGAAAAAATCTATGATCCGGTTGCATTGGAACGCGATTTCAAACCCAACCGGATCGCCGATTGGCTCGTCGATCGCGTGCTAAGACGGGAATAGTTGCCACGTGCCGACGATGCGCTGATTTGCGGGCAAAACCAGAATACCTGCATTGATCCTGTTGAAACGAGACCATACTATCTTACGAATGCCATGATCGGCACTCATTCAGAGGAAACAAAAGAATGACTAAGCACAACCGCGTCGCAATTCTCGGCATTTTTGTTGCGGATCTGGCCTTCCGCGCCAGCCGTCCCCCTGCGATTGGCGAGACGATCATCGGATCAGGCTTTGCAATGGGCCCGGGCGGCAAGGGCTCCAATCAGGCCGTTGCCTCTGCGCGCGCCGGTGCCCATGTCGCCTTCATCTCCAAGCTTGGCGCGGACTCCTTTGGCGATATCGCCCTGAAAACATGGCAGGCCGAGGGTATCGAGACACTTGTTCCCCAAACAACAGACAACCCAACCGGCGCCGCCTATATCTTCGTGAATGATCGAACCGGTGAAAATGCCATCATCGTCGTTCCGGGTGCGGCAGGAACGATTTCGCCGGACGATATTGAAAGCGCCCGCGCCAGTATCGAAACCGCCAGTGTGTTTGTCACCCAATTGGAGCAACCCATCCCGGCTGCTGTCCGCGCTTTGGAGATTGCGCGAGCTGCTGGCGTCACGACCATCCTCAACCCCGCCCCCGCCGCCCCGCTTGATCGCTCTATCTACGCGCTTTGCGATTACATGACGCCGAACGAATCGGAGGCCTCCATGCTCACGGGCATCGACGTGGTCGATATCGAAACAGCCCGCAAGGCCGGCGATGTTCTTCTCTCGTGGGGATGCGGGTGTGCGCTGATCACGCTCGGCGAAAAGGGGTCCTTGTTCCATAGCAAGGAGATCTCGGAAGCCATTCCCGTGTTCAGCATTGGCCCGGCCCTCGATACAACCGGCGCAGGCGATGCGTTCAATGGCGGGTTTGCTGCAGCGCTTTCCCGCGGGATGGCCCCGATATCCGCTGCCCGGTTTGGCTCGGCGACAGCAGGAATCTCGGTTACTCGATCAGGCACTGCCCCTGCAATGCCGACACTCGCTGAAATCGAAGCATTGTTGGCTTCCAGAGCCTAGCCGCGCATCACCTTGCCAATCTTTTCCTGCATCTCGGATGCCTCTTTGGCGTTAAGCGCGCCAAAGGCAAGGTGGATATCGTATGTGGCACCCGGAGCGATGCTCAGCACATTCCCCTTCGCCTTTTCGGCATGATAGCCGTCCGCCTCCGCGGTTCCCGGCAAGAACAGCCCCAGCGCGTCCTGATCCGCCGTCCGCGTGATCCAGCGGACGCCACGGCCCAGCTCCGTCGGCTTGTGACTGATGAAATCAGCCGATCCGTCCGGCAACACCTGCAGACTGTGCGCCCAGCCGGACGCGTCCGATTTGAAATCCATCCCCATGACAAGCTCGGGGTCAATCGCCCGGCCTGCCTCCATTTTCCGATGCAACGCAGGATTTATCTGCAGCGCAGCAATCAAATCCCGATGCGCGGCACTTGGCTTGAAGAACCCCGGAACGGTCGCCCGCACCCGCACATGCTTGGGATCATCCGGCGCTGTATCCACCAGCATGGCGCCATCCACGGGACGGAAATTCACATGGGCGAGATACATGAAATCCATCGGCGTATTCTTCAGATTATGCACCTGCAACGACATGCCGATCCGTCCTCCGGTCGCATTCAGCCGGATCATCGGACGGGCGCGGTAATTATGCGAAAATGCAACCGTGTGGCGGTAGCTTCCTGTCATCGCCATATAGGCGCCCGCCGCATCATGGCCAAC
>JBJTDR010000054.1:0-6741 GCA_046092445.1 Hyphomicrobiales bacterium
CTGCTGCAGGGGCTTGCGCGTTTGCGGGCGGCGTATCTGGTTGCTGACAGTGCGAGCATGGACGAGTTGAAGGCGCGGGTTGAGCCGCTCTTGCCTGCGGGCGGGGCATGGGGGTCATCGGCGCGCGAATTGCTCGGGTTAAAGGCGCTGAAGGCGAATGATTTCGAGGGCGCCGGAAAATATTTCGATGCAATCATGACTGAGGATGCCGCGCCGCAAGCGTTGAAGCAGCGCGCCGAACTCTATCTCTCGCTGGTACGCGGCGGGGCGGTTTCTGCGAAGCCCTGAGCGGGCGGCGCATGGATAAGGGCGACGCTGCACAGGCAGCGCGCATTTTAACAGAAGGTTTTGACGTCATGACTGTCACGGTCGCATTGGTCGGCCGACCGAATGTTGGTAAATCGACGCTTTTCAACCGTTTCGTCGGGAAAAAGCTCGCGCTCGTTGATGATCGCCCCGGTGTCACACGTGACCGACGCGAAGGCGCGGGCCATCTCGGCGATCTGGATTTTATTGTTGTGGATACGGCGGGGCTGGAAGAGGGCTTTGCCGACCCGTTGCTGGACCGGATGCGCGGGCAGACGGAACGGGCGATTGAATCAGCCGATATAATTCTCTTTATGATCGATACCCGCTCGGGTCTGACCCCGGCCGACCAGCATTTTGCCAATCGCGTGCGGCGCTCGTCGAAGCCGGTGATCCTGCTTGCCAACAAGGCGGAGGGCAAGTCGGGCATTCTGGACAGTTACGAGGCGTTCAAGCTCGGGCTCGGGGATCCGATCCCGATGTCGGCGGAACATGGCGAGGGGCTCGACTCGCTCTATCTGGCGATGCGGGAAAACTGGCCCTTTAAGGTTGTGACTCCGAAGATGCGCGAGAAGCGGGAATTCATTGTTGCTCCGCCTGTCGAGGTCGAGGACGAGGATGTTGACGTCAATCGTCCGCTCAGGATTGCGATTGCGGGGCGCCCGAATGTGGGGAAGTCAACGCTGATCAACCGTCTTTTGGGCGAGGACCGGCTTTTGACGGGGCCAGAGGCGGGCATTACGCGCGATTCGATCGGGATCGAGTTTGACTGGCATGGCCGGCAGATCAAGATGTTCGATACGGCGGGGATCAGGCGGCGTTCACGGGTCGAGGAGAAGCTCGAAAAGCTCTCGGTGGCGGATGCGTTGCGGGCGATCCGGTTTGCGGAAGTCGTGGTTATTCTGGTTGATTCAACAATCCCGCTTGAAAAGCAGGATCTGTCGATCCTGTCGCTGGTCGAGCGTGAGGGACGGGGTTTGGTGATCGGGCTCAACAAATGGGACCTTGTCGAGAGCCGGTCGGAACTGCTCGAGAAATTGTACGAGGAAGCGGAGCATCTGCTGTCCAATGTGAAGGGCGTGGCTCTTGTGCCGGTTTCAGGCCTGACAGGCGAGGGGGCTGATGGTCTCCTGAAGGCGTGCATGGATGCGGAAGCCGTTTGGAACAAGCGCATCCCGACGGGGCAACTGAACCGCTGGTTCGAGCAGGTTCTGGACCGCCATCCGCCGCCAGCGGTCGCGGGCCGCCGGATCAAGATGCGGTATGTAACGCAGATCAAGGCGCGACCGCCGCATTTTGTGGCGTTCGGCAACCAGCTTGACCGGATGCCCGATTCCTATGTGCGGTATCTGGTGAACAGCTTGCGGGACACGTTCGAGCTGAATGGTGTGCCGGTGCGTCTTTCGATGCGGACGAGTGAAAATCCCTATGGCCGGAAGCGCAGCTAGGCCATATCGCTCAGGCCGGTTTACCCAAGGAGAGCAGGCGCGGCGTGCCGTTCGAGAAATCGAGCAGTTTGCCCGTCTCCGACCAGAAGGGTGACGCGATCTTGACGAGTTTTGCGGCAAGGTGTTCGGGTGGCGGCAGGGTCTCGGGATCCTCGCCGGGCATCGCGGCGGCGCGCATGGCGGTGCGGGTGGCACCTGGATCAATCATCATAACTTTGATCGGGGTCGAGGCGGTTTCGTTCGCATAGGTGTGGCCGAGGGCTTCGAGCGCGGCCTTGGAGACGTTGTAGGGGCCCCAATAGGCTTTGTGTTTCCATGCGGCGGACGAGGACATGAAGATCACGCGGCCGGCATCCGACTTCTGCAGGAGCGGATCGAGCGAGCGGATCAGACGCCAATTCGCGGTGACATTGACGGCCAGAATGTCGTTCCATGCGTCGGGCAGGACATGGCCGAGCGGCGAGATCGGGCCGAGGATCGCGCCATTGCCGAGAAAAATATCAAGCTTGCCCCAGCGCTCGTGGATCGCGGCACCGAGGCGATCAAGACCGTCATGATCCTTCAACGAGCAGGGCACGAGGGTTGCGGGTTGATGTCCGGCGCCCTGAATTTCATCGTCAAGGGCTTCGAGCGCGCCTTGCGTTCGGGCGAGTGCAATGACATGTGCGCCTTCAGCTGCGAAAGCGAGCGCCATGGCACGACCAATGCCGCGAGAGGCGCCGGTAACGAGGGCGATACGGCTTTCAAGCGCACGTGACATTCAGCTTGCTTCCGCGAGGAGGGAGAGTTGCTTGGGGGACTTGACGGCCAGATCAGTGAGGCCGGTCGGGTAATCGCCGGTGAAGCAATGATCGGTATATTGCGGCTGATCGGGATTGCGGGCCTTCTCACCCACGGCACGATAGATACCGTCAAGCGAGAGGAAGGAAAGCGAGTCGCATCCGATATAGGCGCGCATCTCGTCAAGCGTGTGGGTGGCAGCAAGAAGATTTTTTCGTTCCGGCGTATCGATACCGTAATAATCGGGGAAGAGAATGGGGGGGCTGGAAATGCGGAAATGAACTTCGGTGGCACCGGCATCGCGCATCATCTGTACGATCTTGATCGAGGTTGTGCCGCGGACGATGGAATCGTCGATCAGGACGACTCGCTTGGCTGCAATAACCGAGCGGTTCGCGGAATGTTTGAGACGGACGCCGAATTCGCGGATCGACTGGGTTGGCTGGATAAAGGTGCGGCCGACATAATGGTTACGGATGATGCCGAGTTCATAGGGGATGCTGGCGGCCTGGGAATAGCCGAGTGCGGCAGGGACACCGGAATCAGGCACCGGAATGACGACATCGACATCAACGGGTGACTCGGCTGCAAGTTCCGCTCCCATGCGCTTGCGGACCTCGTAGACGGACCGGCCATGGACGATCGAATCGGGGCGAGCGAAATAGACATACTCGAAAATACAGGGTCTCGCCTGCCGCGTGCCAAAGGGTTTGAGCGAGTCAACACCGTTTTCGGAGATGACGACGACTTCGCCATTCTCGATGTCGCGGATGAAGCGCGCGCCGATAATGTCGAGGGCGCATGTCTCGGAGGCGAGGATGTAGCAGCCGTCGAGCTCACCAAGAACGAGGGGCCGAATGCCGAGCGGATCGCGCGCGCCGACGAGTTTCTTGTTGGTGAGGCCGACGAAGGAATAAGCCCCTTCGAGTTCGAGGAGTGCTTCGATGAAGCGGTCGACAAAGGCGGAACGCTTGCTGCGAGCGACGAGGTGGAGAATGGCTTCCGTGTCGCTGGTGGACTGGAAGATCGAGCCCTCGCGGATCAGTTGGCGGCGCAGTGTGAGCCCGTTGGTAATGTTGCCATTATGGGCAACGGCAAATCCGCCGCCGTCGAGTTCGGCGAACAGCGGCTGGACGTTGCGCAGGATTGTCTCGCCGGTTGTGGAATAGCGGGTGTGGCCGACGGCCACATTGCCTCTCAGTCGATCAATGACAGGTCGATCAGAAAAATTGTCGCCGACAAGCCCCATGCGGCGTTCAGAATGGAAGCGTGTGCCGTCAAAGGTGACGATTCCGGCTGCCTCCTGTCCGCGATGCTGAAGGGCGTGCAAACCTAGCGCTGTGATGGCCGCAGCCTGCGGGTGGCCGAAGATACCGAACACACCGCACTCTTCCCGGAGACGGTCTGCGAGCGGATCAATCAGCATGGGCGGATCGCCTTTCTACCATTGTTGATGCTCATTGGGCAGGCACCGCGTTCGGAGCGGAATTTTCAGGGCTGGCAGGCACCGGTTCTGCTGTATCTGCGGCTGATGGCTTCAAACGGTCAAGAAAGGTCGGGTCGGTTGGCAGAAAAGACAGAATTTGTTGGCCGGATTCCTGGAGGATCGGACGCAGTTTGGCATCGCGAACCCAGTCAGGATGCTGCTTTTCACCGACGAGTTTATCGAAAAACATGAATGCGATCGTCGCAATCAGAAAACCACGAAAGGCGCCAAATAAAAAGCCCAACGAACGATCGAGTGCTCCGATGCGTGAGTCGAGGATCAGATCGGAGATCTTGACTGTCACGAGAGAAACGACGATCAAGACGCCCAGAAACAGTGTGGCGATAGTGGCGGCCAACGCGATCTGGGGATTGCTGATATAGGGTGTGAAATAGTGCAGCATCGATGGATGCAGCGAATAGGCGGCGACGGCGGCAATGACCCATGAAGCGATCGCCAGAACTTCCCGAGTGAAGCCGCGAACCGAAGCCAAGAGGGCGGACAAGAGCACGATTCCGATGACGACGAGATCAAGAACGCTGACAGGAAACTCACCCATATGACCTTCACCCTTGTCGTCGGCAGCAGCACACGTTGCCACTGGCTGCACTTGTAAAAGCACTCTCAATGATTATTTCGGCGTTCCTTATAGGGCCTGGCCGCGGTTTCGTCACGTCTCATCGGCCGGTTACCAACCGCTGTTTTCCGGGCTTCCGGCCGATGATTTTCGCAATCAGATCGGAAATATTCGAGATCGCATGAAGGCTTACGGCGCCGTTGGCTGCGGTATCAAGCCCCGCTTTCGGCAAGACGGCATCGGAGAAACCCAGCTTGCCGGCCTCCTTAAGACGCGTGGCGGCCTGGCTGATCGGGCGTAGCGCGCCGGTGAGGCCGATCTCACCCATGAAAACGTGATCGGGTGGCAGAGGTGTCTGGCTCATGGAGGAAATGATGGCGGCGGCCGCAGCGGTATCGGCGGAGGGTTCGTTGATTTTGAGGCCGCCGGCGACATTGAGGTAGATATCATAGGCACCGAGTTTGAGGCCGCCATGGGTTTCAAGGACGGCGAGCACGGTCGATAATCTACTCGGATCCCAGCCTACGACGGTTCGGCGCGGATTGCCAAGCGAGGAGGGCGCGACAAGGGCCTGAAATTCGATGAGAACGGGGCGGTTGCCTTCAATGCCGGCGAAAACGGCTGTGCCGACAGCATCGAGATCACGCCCTTGCAGAAAGAGGGCTGAGGGATTGGTGACTTCGGCGAGGCCGAGGCTTGTCATCTCGAAGACGCCGATTTCGTCTGTGGGGCCGAAGCGGTTTTTGGTGGTGCGGAGGATACGGAAATTGAGCGCGCCATCGCCCTCGAAAGACGCGACAGCATCAACCATGTGTTCGACGACGCGGGGCCCTGCAATCTGGCCATCTTTGGTGACGTGGCCGACGAGAATGATCGCGGCGCCGCTCTTCTTGGCGAAATGGATGAGGGCTTGGGCGGCGCCGCGCACCTGGGTGACGGTACCGGGGGCGGACGGGATTGTCTCCGACCACATGGTCTGGATCGAATCGATGATGACAAGGCGGGGGACCGCGCCCTCGGATAAAGTGGCGACGATGGTCTCGATATTGGTTTCGGCGGCAAGTTCGACGGGAGCCTTGGACAGGCCGAGGCGCTCGGCGCGCAGACGCACCTGATCTGTGGCTTCCTCGCCGGAAATATAGACGACGCGGTGGCCTTCATTGGCGAGGGCGGCGGTGACTTGCATTAGGAGGGTGGATTTGCCGATACCCGGGTCGCCGCCGAGGAGAATGACCGAGCCGGTGACAAAGCCGCCACCGGTGACACGGTCGAACTCGTTCATGCCGCTGGCAATGCGCGGGGCATGATCCACAGTGCCGGCAAGGCTTTCAAGCTGAAGGATGCGACCCTTGCGGCTTTGCTTCGCGATGGTTCCACCGCCGGGAAGGGGGGCGCTTGCTGCTTCCTCGACAATGGTGCTCCATTCACCGCAGGCGTCGCAACGGCCCTGCCAGCGGGCATAGACGGCGCCGCAGGCCTGGCAGGAAAATTCGAGCTGGCGTTTGGCCATGGGCGAATCAGCTTTCAACAAGAATGCGTCGATGAACACGTCTACCAAGATGGGTGAGGAGTTCATAGCCAATCGTTTTTGCTGCCGAAGCGACCTGATCAAGCGGGAGGTCGGGACCGACGAGATCGACAAGTGTGCCGCGCTGAATGGTGTTGGCCGGAATATCCGTGATGTCGATGACTGTCAGATCCATCGAGATGCGGCCGAGGAACGGGCATTGACGGCCGGCAAACGTCGCGAAACCGCCTTCCGTCGTGTCGCTGGAGGAAGCGGCGCGGGGGTAGCCGTCGGCATAGCCCAGATTGATGGTCGCAATGCGGGTGGGGCGCTGCGCGGACCATGTCGCGTTGTAGCCGATGGTTTCACCCGGATTGACGAAGCTGGTCTGGATGATGGGGGCCTGCCAGCGGATGACAGGGCGCATCGGGTTGGGGCGGCCCGCGAGCGGATTGCCGCCGTAGAGCGCGTAGCCGGGGCGCACGATGTCGTGACGGACTTTTCCGTCCATAAAGATTGCGGACGAATTGGCGAGGCTTGCTCGGGTTCCCGGGAAGAGGGCGCGAGCTGCGTTAAAGGCAGCGATCTGGCGCGCGGTATGGGGCGAATGCTCGACCTCGCCCTCGATGAAATGGCT
>JBJTDR010000055.1:0-14683 GCA_046092445.1 Hyphomicrobiales bacterium
CCGCGACGCCGCGGGCTTCATCAAGCTCAACGCGCTCCGTCTGCGCACGCTCGGCATGCGGAAGAAGAAGCACGGCATGTAATTTCAGGGCTGATCGCCGCCCTCGTCATCAAGCAGGGCGGCGACATTCCGCCCGCCATAGAAGATTCGGACAATAAGCACCGTCTCGTCCGTTACCATAAATGCAATCGTGACGCGGCGTTCAAACCCGACGAGCCTAATACCAGGATAAAGATCGTCACACGTCGTGCCACGATGGGGAAACATAATAAAGCCATCAATATAGCGCCGTAGCCTGCCGATATATTTATTGGCGATCATCGTTGAGCCTTGATTGTCAACGATCCAATCATAAAGCGAGTCAATGTCGTCACGAGCTTTATGCTCATATGAAATCTTAAATTTTTTCACCTTTTGCCACCATCCTTAAGCGATATCTTTCTTCCAGCCTGTCGAAAACTTCTTCGCTGGAAAGTGGCGGTCTCGGATCCTCCATGGCTTCGGTGATGGCGGCTTTCATGAATTCGAACTGCTTTTTCCGCTCGGTTTCATGATCTTCCAGCAACCGCAAACCCGCCCGCACAACTTCACTCGCATTCTGGAAGCGCCCCTCGCGCACCTGTTCCGCGATGAAAGTCTCAAACCGCTCGCCAAGATGAACATTCGCCATAACACACCTCCACTGGAATCCATTAAGATAACAATAGATAACAACTAATGTTATAAAACTCAATCATCCCGTCTGTAACAGCCACCCGTCGGCGCCAGTCACTCTTTTATTGCTCTTTCGCGCATAATCCTTTATGCGCACTGCAACAGTTTATGAATTCGCCCGGCTTCCCGCGAGGCCGGGCGATGTCCGTTCGAGAGGGACCTTTATGGATATCCGGAATATCGCGATCATCGCGCACGTTGACCACGGCAAGACGACCTTGGTCGACAAGCTGCTCGCCCAGTCGGGCACGTTTCGCGAAAACCAGAAGGTTGCGGAACGCGCGATGGACTCGAATGATATCGAGCGCGAGCGCGGCATCACCATTCTCGCCAAATGCACCTCGGTGCAGTGGAAAGAAACCCGCATCAACATCGCCGACACCCCCGGTCACGCCGATTTCGGTGGCGAGGTCGAGCGTATTCTGAACATGGTCGATGGCGTGGTTGTCCTCGTTGACGCTGCCGAAGGCCCGATGCCGCAGACAAAATTCGTCGTCGGCAAGGCGCTGAAACTCGGTCTCAAGCCGATTGTCGCGATCAACAAGATCGACAAGCCGGAGGCCCGCGCCACCGAAGTCGTCAACGAAGTCTTCGATCTCTTCGCCGCGCTCGACGCGACCGACGAACAACTCGACTTCCCGATCCTCTACGGTTCAGCCAAACAGGGCTGGATGGCAACCTCGCCCGACGGCCCGAAAACCGATCTCGGCCCCATGTTCGATCTCATCGTCAAGCACGTCGCGCCGCCAAGCGTCGAAGGAGGCGCTTTCCGCCTCCTTGGCACCATTCTCGAAGCAAACCCCTATCTCGGCCGCATCGTCACGGGCCGCATCTCGTCCGGCTCCGTCAAGCCGAACCAGGCGTTCAAAGTGCTCGGCGCGGACGGCAAACTCATCGAGACAGGCCGCGTCTCCAAAGTGCTCGGCTTTCGTGGTCTTGAGCGCGTGCCTGTTGATGAGGCCTTTGCCGGCGACATTGTCGCCATCGCCGGCATGGTCAAGGGCACTGTCGCCGACACATTCTGCGACCCGTCCATCGACATCCCGCTCGCCGCCCACCCGATTGATCCGCCAACGGTGACGATGCAGTTCCGCGTCAATGATTCGCCGCTTGCGGGCACCGAAGGCGACAAGGTCACAAGTCGTGTCATCCGTGATCGTTTGCTGAAAGAGGCCGAGGGCAACATCGCGCTCCGCGTCACCGAGTCGGACGACAAGGATTCGATGCAAGTAGCCGGTCGTGGTGAATTGCAGCTGGCCATTCTCATCGAACAGATGCGCCGTGAAGGCTTCGAGCTTGCTGTGTCGCGTCCCAGGGTCGTGTTCTCGCGCGACGAGACAACGAATGAACTGCTCGAACCAATCGAGGAAGTCACCATCGACGTTGACGAGGAGCATTCCGGCGTTGTCGTCCAGAAAATGTCGGAGCGTCGCGCCGAAATGGCCGAGATGCGGCCTTCCGGCGGCAATCGTCTCCGTCTCGTCTTCCACGCGCCAACCCGCGGACTCATCGGCTATCTCGGCGAATTGCTCACCGACACGCGCGGCACCGCGATCATGAACCGGATCTTCCATTCCTATGCAGCGTGGAAGGGTGACATTCCCGGCCGCCGAAATGGCGTACTCATCTCGAATGATATCGGCGAAGCTGTCGCCTATGCCATGTGGAATCTGGAAGATCGCGGCCCTATGATGATCGAGCCGGGCTGGAAAATCTATCAGGGCATGATCGTCGGCGAGCACACGCGCGACAACGATCTCGAAGTGAACCTGCTCAAGGGCAAAAAGCTCACCAATATCCGTGCCGCCGGCAAGGACGAAGCCGTGCGCCTCACGCCCCCGATCCGCATGACCCTCGAAAAAGCCCTCGCCTACATTCAGGACGACGAATTGCTCGAAGTCACGCCAAAATCCATCCGCCTGCGCAAACTCTTCCTCGATCCAAACGACCGCAAACGCGCCGAGCGATCGAAAGAAGCTGTGGCCTAACCGGACCACGAGCCGCAGGCTCGCAATGACGAAGCGGTTGCGTAATCGAATGCAACCGTCATTGCGAGCTTGCGAAGCAATCCAGCTCCGGCTGGCACCACTTACAAAACCCCGCTTACACCTCGCAAATCTCTAGCTGGATTGCGTCGCGTTCATCGTTCGAAAAGCGTCACTGGCGCTTTTCGATCTTGCGTTGCAAGAACTACTCTTCACCTCGCAATGACGTCCCCAAACAAAAAGGCAGACCTCGCGGCCTGCCTTTCATTCACTTCGTAACAGCAGCAAAAAACTACTGCCGCTGCCTGATTACGCTTCTTCAGCGGCTTCCTTGGCTTCCAGATCTTCGCCGGTCTGCTGGTCAACGGCTTTCATCGACAGGCGGACCTTGCCGCGCTCGTCGAAGCCGAGCAGCTTCACCTTCACCTTGTCGCCTTCCTTGATCACATCCGTCACCTTCTGAACGCGCGCTGCCGCGAGTTGCGAGATGTGGACAAGGCCGTCCTTCGCCCCGAAGAAATTGACGAATGCACCAAAATCCGTGGTCTTCACGACAGTGCCGTCATAGATCATTCCAATTTCAGGCTCGGATGCGATGGACTTGATCCAGTTGATCGCAGCCGTGATCGACGCCGAATCAGAGGATGCTATCTTCACCGTTCCGTCATCCTCGATATTGATCTTTGCGCCCGTCTTCTCGACGATCTCGCGGATCACCTTGCCGCCCGTGCCGATCACTTCGCGGATCTTGTCGGTCGGGATCTTGATGGTCTCGATGCGCGGCGCGTACTGGCCAAGCTGCTGGCGTGCCCCCGAAAGCCCCTTCGCCATTTCGCCGAGAATATGGATACGGCCGCCCTTGGCCTGATCGAGCGCAACGCGCATGATCTCTTCCGTGATCCCGGCAATCTTGATGTCCATCTGTAGCGAGGTGATGCCCGTTTCAGTGCCGGCCACTTTGAAGTCCATATCGCCGAGATGGTCCTCGTCACCGAGAATATCCGAGAGAACGGCAAAGCGCTTGCCTTCGAGAATGAGCCCCATCGCGATCCCTGCAACTGGCGCCTTCATTGGCACGCCTGCATCCATGAGCGCAAGCGACGAACCGCAAACGGTGGCCATGGAGGAGGAGCCGTTCGATTCCGTAATCTCGGAGACGAGGCGGATCGTGTACGGGAATTCATGATGCGCCGGAAGCATCGGGCGGATGGCGCGCCATGCGAGCTTGCCGTGGCCGATTTCGCGGCGGCCGGGCGAGCCCATACGGCCGGTTTCGCCGACGCTGTAGGGAGGGAAATTGTAATGCAGCAGGAAGGTTTCCTTGAATGTGCCTTCCAGCGCGTCGATGAACTGCTCGTCCTCGCCAGTGCCGAGCGTGGCGACAACCAGAGCCTGCGTCTCGCCGCGGGTGAAAAGGGCCGAGCCGTGCGTGCGCGGCAGAATGCTCGCTTCCGCCACAATCGGACGCACCGTCTTCAGATCGCGACCGTCAATACGCACCGATGTATCGAGAATGTTCCAGCGGACGATCTTCGCTTCCACTTCCTTGAACACACCGCTGACAAGCAGTGCATCGAGCGGCTCTTCTGCGTCTGCACCACAAAACGCTTCGAGCACCTTTGCCTTGGCGGCGGCAACCTTGTTCTGGCGCTCCATCTTGGCAGGGGTCGTGAAGGCATCGCGTAATTCGGCTTCAACGAGCTTCAACACCTTGGCTTCGAGCGCGGAATGATCCGGCGTCGTGAAATCGCGCATGTCTTTCGCGGCAACTTCAGCCAGCTTGATGATCGCGTCGATGACAGGCTGGAACCCGGCATGTCCGTGCATCACCGCGCCGAGCATAATGTCTTCCGAGAGTTCCTTGGCTTCCGACTCAACCATCAGAACCGCGTCAACCGTTCCGGCGACTACGAGATCGAGGGTCGAATCCGCCATTTCCGGAATGGTCGGGTTCAGGCGGAATTCGCCGTTGATATAGCCGACGCGCGCACCGCCCACAGGGCCCATGAAAGGAACGCCCGAAAGCGTCAACGCGGCCGATGCCGCAACCATGCTCACCACATCCGGATCATTTTCGAGATCATGCGAAAGCACGGTCACAACAACTTGCGTCTCGTTCCGGTAACCCTCGACGAAGAGCGGGCGGATCGGGCGGTCGATCAGTCGGGAAACCAGTGTTTCCTTTTCCGAAGGGCGTCCTTCGCGCTTGAAATAGCCGCCGGGAATGCGCCCGGCTGCAAAAGTCTTTTCCTGATAGTTCACGGTCAGCGGGAAGAAATCGATCCCCGGCTTGGCCGACTTTGCCGATACAACAGTCGCGAGAACAGTCGTCTCGCCATAGGTGGCAAGCACCGAACCGTCTGCCTGACGTGCAATACGCCCGGTCTCTAGGGTCAGCTTGCGGCCGGCCCACATCAATTCAACTTTTTGGATATCAAACATACGTCTTTTCTTTCGGATATGGCCTATCCGTAATCACCAGCAAGACGACGGGGCGCTTCCATGCTGAAAGCGACCGGCAATCCTGCCATGACAATCGGTAGGACCGGAGGGTGGAACAGGAACGCCATGTCCCTGTTCAGTGAAGAGGAGAGGCGACGGTCGCCGCTCCCGGTTTTGGAATGCATTTCTCGACCAGTATATGCCGCGATTATGGCATCCTAGCGGCGGATATTGAGCTTCTCGATGATCGAGCGATACCGCGCCTCGTCCTTAGATTTCACATAATCAAGCAACGAGCGGCGCTGCGAAACCATCTTGAGCAGCCCGCGACGTGAATGATTATCCTTCACATGGCTCTTGAAATGGCCGGTCAGATTGGTGATACGCTCGGTCAAAATGGCAATCTGCACTTCGGGCGAACCCGTATCGCTAGCGCTGGTGGCATATTGCTTGACGAGTTCCTGCTTGCGTTCTGGCGTAATCGACATCGGAATTTCCTTTCGGATGAGGTGTTGACTGGACCCGCAGTGCGGGACGCTCTTCGGGGCCGGGCCGGGATGTCGTCCAGCACGGTCTCAAAAAACGAACGACCGGGGCTATATCCCGGCACGTTGCCGTGCTTATACATGAAAGACTTGGAATTACCAACGCCTTTTCAGCGATTGAATTACCCGACCGGCAGGTTGAAAACCCGGCCCGGCACGAATTCCCCGCGCTCGATCCTTCCCACTGCAACCACAACCCGCCCGCAAACGGCATAGGCTTGCCCCTCGGCAGGCGGCAATTCCGTCCCCCGGATCAGGATCGATTGCCCGCGATGCAATCGGTTCGCCCCGTCCCGCGAGATTGTCAGGCGCGGCAACTCCGCAAGCCCCACATCAATCCCGAGCACCGCCGCCAACGCTCCCGCAGGATCCGCTTCAAGTGCCGTAAGGCTTATTGCATTCTGCTCGTTGAACGGGCCGACGCGTGTCCGCCGCAACGCCGAAACATAGCCGTAACAGCCAAGTTTCCGCCCGAGATCACGCGCAATCGCCCGCACATACGTGCCTTTGCCACATTCGGCCACGAGTTGCGCCTTTTGCCCGTCATAGGAAATGAACCTCAGCGTATGGATTTCCACCTTGCGCGGCTGCATTTCCACAACCAGTCCGTCACGACGCGCGAGATCATACGCACGCTCGCCATCAAGCTTGATCGCGGAGTAACGCGGCGGAATCTGGTCGATCACGCCCGTAAACTCTGCCAGCGCCGCCTCGATCTCGGCCTGCAAAGGTCGCCTGTCACTTGAAGCAACAATTTGGCCTTCACCATCATCCGTGTCTGTTTCCTGCCCGAAGGATACGGTGAACGCATAGGCCTTCTCGCCATCCACCACATAGGGCACCGTTTTTGTTGCTTCACCGAAGGCAAGCGGCAAAATGCCCGAGGCCAATGGATCAAGCGTCCCCGCATGACCGGCCTTTTTCGCATTCAAAATCCGGCGGACAATCGCAAGCGCATGCGTTGACGTCACCCCGAAAGGCTTGTCGAGCGCGATCCAGCCATGAACATCGGCCCGGTGCTTCTTCGGCGCGTTCATGCGGTCAGTCCTCGTATTCGGTGTCGTCGTGCTTCAGGTCGCGCTGCACATCGGGACGGCGCAGCAAGGCGTCAATCTTCGCGACAGCTTCAAGGCTCTCATCGATCCGGAAGCGCACATCAGGCGCGAATTTCAGGTCGAGACGACCGGCAATCTCCGTCCGGATCAGCTTCCGGTTCTTCTCGAACGCCGCCATAATCAGTTTTTCCTGCTTCATATTATGTAGCGCAAGATAGACTGTCGCGAGTTTGAGGTCAGGACTCATCCGCACTTCCGGCACGGTGATGATCGCCTTCTGGACAATCGCGTCTATGATCACGCCGCGCGTGATCAACTCGGCGACGGCATGACGCACCAATTCGCCAACGCGCAATTGACGCTGGGACGGGCCGCGGAGTGGTTCGGTTCTCTTTTTCATTGGAGTCATTGTTCCGGGATCGGAGCAGACAACGGCATAGTAAAGTCTGTCTGGAAACACGCGATTACCCTCTCCCGCGCCCGGTCAAGCCGCACGCCGGGAAAAGCCGTGGGTATCAGAGCGACCGGCGTATTTCCTCCACTCGGTAGCACTCGATGATATCACCTTCGCGCATATCCTGATACTTCTCGAAAGCCATGCCGCATTCCTGGCCGGACTGGACTTCCTTGACTTCGTCCTTGAAGCGTTTGAGCGTCGACAATCTGCCTTCGTGAATCACCACATTGTCGCGAATGAGACGCACATGCGCGCCACGCTCCACGCGTCCGTCCTGAACAAGGCAACCTGCCACCTTGCCGACTTTCGAGACCGCGAAAACCTGAAGGACGCGCGCCTCGCCGAGTCGTTCCTCGCGCAAAGTCGGCGCAAGCAGACCGGACATCGCCTGCTTGATGTCATCGACGAGATCGTAAATGATATTGTAGTAACGGATTTCGATCCCCGCACGTTCCGCCGCATCCCGCGCTTCCTTGTTCGCGCGAACGTTGAAGCCGATCACGACGGCGCCCGAGGCTTCCGCCAGCGTCACATCGCTCTCGTTGATCCCGCCAACACCCGAATGGATGACGCGAGCCGCAACTTCCTCGTTGCCCGCCTTTTCCAGCGAATTGATGATCGCCTCGACGGAGCCCTGCACGTCGCCCTTGACCAAAAGCGTAAAGTCCTTGCGACCCGTCGTCTTGAGCTGGCTCATCATGTCGGAGAGCGAACCGCGCGCTGTTCCTGCACGCACCGCAACGCGATCACGCTTCTGCCGCTGGCGATATTCGGTAATCTCACGCGCCCGCGCTTCGTTCGCAACCACCGCAACGCGGTCACCCGCTTCAGGCGCGCCGTTGAAGCCCAGAATTTCCACCGGAACAGACGGTCCCGCCGAATTGATCGGCGCACCAAGATCGGAGAGCAGCGCACGCACGCGGCCATATTCCGAACCGGCCACCACAATATCGCCCGTCTTCAACGTGCCACGCTGCACCAGAACCGTCGCAACCGGCCCGCGCCCCTTGTCGAGCTTGGCTTCGATCACCGTACCTTCGGCCTCCCGATCCGGGTTGGCCTTCAAGTCGAGCACTTCCGACTGCAAAGCAATCGCATCGAGCAATTTGTCGAGATTGATCCGCTTTGTGGCTGAAACCTCAACTTCCAGCGTTTCGCCGCCCATAGACTCGACCTGTACACTGTGCTGAAGAAGTTCCGCACGCACACGCTCGGGCTTCGCATCGGGCTTGTCGATCTTGTTGACTGCCACGATCATCGGCACCTTCGCCGCTTTCGCGTGATTGATCGCCTCAATCGTCTGCGGCATCACGCCGTCATCGGCAGCGACAACGAGCACCACAATATCCGTAACCTTGGCGCCACGCGCACGCATCTGCGTGAAGGCGGCATGGCCCGGCGTATCGATAAAGGTGATCTTCGCACCCGATGGCGCGACAACCTGATAGGCGCCGATGTGCTGCGTAATGCCGCCAGCTTCGCCACCCGCGACATTTGTCGAGCGGATCGCATCAAGCAATGATGTCTTGCCATGATCGACATGGCCCATAATCGTAACGACTGGCGGGCGCGCCTTGGTGTCTCCGCCGACATCCGGAGTATCGAACAGGCCTTCTTCGACGTCCGATTCAGCAACGCGCTTCACCGTATGGCCGAATTCTTCCGCAACAATCTGCGCCGTATCGGCATCGATAACATCCGTGATCTTCACCATCTGGCCCTGCTTCATCAAAAAGCGGATCAAATCGACGGCACGTTCCGTCATGCGGTTCGCGAGTTCCTGAATCGTGATCGCTTCAGGGATCGTGACTTCGCGTGAAATCTTTTCCTTCGGCTCTTGCTGGGAGTTGCCCTTCAGCCGTTGAACGCGGCGCTTGAAGCTCGCGATCGAGCGAGTCCGTTCTTCGTCTTCACCTGTCGCACTCGTCACCGTCAATCGGCTGCGACGCTTGTCATCCGCAATTCGGTTCGGTTTCGGGGCAACAGGCGCGCGAGCCGGAATCGCGCCGCCCGGCCGACGTATCATCCGGCGATCATCATCGTCCTGATCGAGTCGGGATGCCGTGAGTTTACGGCTCGAAACAATTGGCGCTGCACTTGGCACGACACGCGCCGGTTGCTCCTGCTCCACCGCACGCCGCGACATTCCTTCCGATACCACGCTGTCCGCTCTATCTTCGATGCCAACGTCCACCGCTTCGTCAACCGTGCGGGCGCGCTCCTCTTCGCGCGCGGCATTTTCGGCAGACAAACGTTCAGCCCGGAGCTTCGCCTCAATTTCCGCCTGCTTCCTGTCAAGCTCTTCACGTTTTCGCGCTTCAAGCAACGCCAGAGATCGTGCGTCCCGCTCATCCTCCGTCAAGGTACGGAGGACAACACCGGACGTTCGCGACGAGGGCCGTATCGTCTGGCCCTGTCCCGCAGGAGCAGATGACGAAGTCGGCTGCGTCGCTGCCGGCGAACGCGCACCCGCTTCGCCCTTCGAAGGCACCAAGACGGTCGTATCTGCAACGGGCGTCTCGGGACGGGCCTCGCCGGGGCCGATGATACGGCGCTTCACCTTCTCGACCACAACTGCTTTTGTCCGGCCGTGAGAGAAACTCTGACGCACTAGCCCCTGCTCGATCGGACGCTTGAGGCTCAGCGTCTTGGTTTGGCTCATATGCAGGGTTTTATCGCCCGATTTACTGTTATCGCTCATTCAATCCATGTCCTGCGGTAGTCCGCGTCGAGTGTTCGGCAGTCTCGTCTGTTTTGCCACGATGTTGGTCGCGGGCGAACGGTAATCTTGTAGTAAAATGGCCGCGTTCAGAAAGGCTCTTCCGAACCTTCCGTCCAACACGAAAGCTTTTAGCACACCGGATGATCCGAATGCCAAATTCATTTCACCAGCAGATAGCACGATTATCGCGGGAATGTTATTCGAAACTTCATCTGAAACAATCGAAATGATCCGGGCAACCGATCGGTCACCCTCCTCGGCGCATTCACCTGAAATGATTTCGCCGAGAACAGTCCCCGTACCGTCATACGTTCCAGCAATCTTGACCTCACCAGACTGGATTGCCCGGCAAAGCGCAACAAGTGCTTCCGTCTCCAATCCCGCCTCTACATCCGAGGCCAGCCCCTCATCAGCCTTGGACTCGTTTCGGAATGCGCGGGAAAAAGCCTTCTGAGCAATCGCCCGCCCAAGGACATCACGCGACCGGAGCACCCACGCTCCCCGACCGGGAAGCAACCGCTTGAGATCCACGACGACCTTGCCTTCACGATCCCGCACGAACCGAACGAGACGACTCTCTGGTTGGCGCGAACGTGTCACAATGCACGTGCGCACAGGCTCGCCCGCCGATGGGTTCGGGTCGATGGTCGAGATGCTGGTGGTCAATGGTTTCTCCCGATCCCGTTGTCCGACCGCTTACACTGCCTCTCCGGCTGGCGCAGCTTCGTCACTGATCCATCCGGCGAGACGCCGTGCTTCCATCACCATGGCTTCGGCGTCCTCGCGTGTAACGTCAACCCCGTCAAAATAGCCGGGATTTCGAACCGTTTCGGTTCCCCGGCGTTCGGACCACCCCAACAGGTCATCCGTCGCACACCCGGCAAGATCCTCGATCGTCTTGACATCATTTTCACCAAGTTTCACCATCAGCGCCGCGGTCAGCCCCGTAATGCTCAGGAGATCGTCTGACACACCGAGTTCGGCGCGGCGGGCATTCAGTTCCGCCTCGATCTTCGCGAGATAAGAGCTTGCGCGGTTCTGGATTTCCGCCGCCGTATCCTCGTCGAAGCCCTCGATCGACGCCAGTTCCGCGACATCGACATAGGCCAGTTCCTCGATAGAACGGAACCCTTCGGAGGCCAGCAATTGTCCGACAACCTCGTCGACATCGAGTGCTTCCATGAAGATCGTCGTGCGTTCGGAAAATTCTTTCTGGCGACGCTCCGATTCTTCCGCTTCCGTCAAAATGTCGATATCCCAGCCGGTCAGTTGCGACGCAAGCCGCACATTCTGGCCACGACGGCCGATTGCCAGCGACAATTGATCATCCGGAACCACAACTTCGATCCGTTCCGAATCTTCATCGAGAACGACTTTGGCCACTTCCGCCGGTTGTAGAGCGTTGACGATAAACGTCGCGATATCCGGCGACCAGGGAATGATATCGATCTTCTCGCCCTGCAATTCGCCGACAACGGCCTGAACGCGCGAGCCGCGCATGCCGACGCAGGCGCCGACGGGGTCAATCGAGCTGTCACGCGAAATCACCGCAATCTTCGCGCGCGATCCCGGATCACGCGATACAGCTTTGATCTCGATAATGCCGTCATAAATTTCCGGCACTTCCTGAGTGAACAGTTTCGTCATGAACTGAGGGTGTGTTCGCGACAGGAATATTTGCGGGCCGCGCGACTCCCGTCGGACATCGGCGACATAGGCGCGTATACGGTCACCGGCACGGAATGTTTCGCGCGGAATCAGATCGTCACGGCGGACAATACCCTCGCCCCGCCCGAGGTCGACGATCACATTGCCATATTCCGCGCGCTTGACGACGCCATTGATGATTTCGCCGATCCGCTCTTTGAACTCGTCATATTGGCGGTCACGCTCGGCATCGCGCACCTTCTGCACAATCACCTGCTTGGCTGATTGCGCTGCAATTCGTCCCAAGATAAACGGCGGCAATTTATCCGCAATCGCGTCGCCAATCTGTGCTGCAGGGTTGGAACGCATCGCATCTTTCAGCGATATCTCAACTGCCGGATTCTCCACCGACTCGACGACAAGAAGATGCCGCCAGAGACGCAATTCGCCGGTTTTCGGGTCAATCTCGGCCTGCACATTGGTCTCTTGACCGTAGCGTGAGCGCGCTGCTTTCGCATATGCGTCTTCCATCGATGCCAGAACGATCTGGCGGTCAATGGATTTCTCGCGTGCGACCGCATCAGCGATCTGCAAGAGTTCGAGCCTGTTGGCGCTTACAGACATGTCACTTTACTCCTTGTCAACTCGTTTGTGTTTCGGCCTGCGGCCTTTCGATTCTGGTCTCTTCGACCCGGGTGCACGCATTGCATCGCGCCCGGTCTCCGCAACCAATTCCTGATCCATCCGACCAGAGTCGTCAGGTGTTTCCGCCTGAAGCAGTGCCTTCCCCCGGCGCAGCGACTCGCGGATCAATTCGTCCGTCAAAACAAGCCGCGCCGCCCCGATATCGTGCATCGGGATCGGCAGAGTGATTGTCTCGGCCGCCTTCTCGTCGCGAAACTCGAGCAATGCCATGTCTCCCTCGGCACCGCGCAGCAAACCGCGCAGACGCTTCCGGCCGGAAACAGGCGCCTTCATCTCGATTTTCGCCTCGTATCCCGCCCACCGCTCGAAATCCGATTTCCGCACCAGCGGACGATCAATCCCGGGCGATGAAATCTCAAGATGATACGCCCGACCGACCGGATCATCGAGATCGAGAACCGGCGACACCGCCTTGCTCACTGTTTCGCAATCCGTCACGCTCATCGCGCCATCAGGCCGCTCGGCCATGATCTGCACCGTGCAGCCATTCTGGGCATTCACCCGGACCCGCACGAGACGATACCCCAAAGCCTCGATCGACGGTGCCACGATCAGCCCGATGCTGCCCGCAAGCCCTTCATCCTCGATCAATCTCGGCTCCAAAATCATCGTCTGCTGCACGCTTTCCGCCCCTTCGGGCAACAAAAAAGAGCGGGTCCTTTCGGTCCCACTCTCACAATCCGGTTTCAAGTACCGTGATGAGATGACTAACTCGCAGACACCTATACACGAAACACGGGTATCGATGCAAGCTGCTCTCACAGCTCCCCGCAAACCCGCATTCTTGACAAGCTCAACTTTCACGTGCTCATGTGCTCTGGTCTTTGGTCCTTCGCTTGAAGGTAAAAAGGGAACGCGGTTTGATGCCGTGGCTGCCCCCGCAACTGTAAGTGTCTGGGATTTTGCGTTTACCACTGGATTAGTCCGGGAAGGTGCAAAATTCCGAGAGACGCGAGCCAGGAGACCTGCCAAAGACAGGTGCAACCCATGCCGCCGGAGGGGCGGTTCAGGAGATTAGAATGGCGACGTCGACAATTGCAATGCGTGAGACCCGGGCCGCGACCTGGAAAGTGGCTCTTCCGGTTTTTCTCGCCGGTGTGTTCCTCGTCTATGTTGTGGGCATGGCGCAAACAGCGCCTATTCACAATGCTGCGCATGATACGCGTCATTCGTTGAGCTTTCCCTGCCACTAAGCAGCCAGCTTTTCCTTCAATTGTGCCGGTCACGGCATTCTGGGAGCGCATTCAAAGCAGTGCGTGATCGTCCATGTCTTATCGCATTCTGATTGCAGGCTTGCTCGCCGGTCTGTTCGCAGGCCTGATCACCTCTGTTCTGCAACAGGCCCTGACCGTTCCGATCATCCACATCGCCGAGACATTTGAATCCGGCCATCACGATCACGCCGCCCCCGATGCTGCCGCAACGCCTCACGCAACCACGGGCCATGTTCACGATGCCTTCGCATGGGCACCGTCCGAAGGGCTTGAGCGCATCGCCTTCACCACGCTTGCCAGCGTCGGCGCCTGCATCGGCTTCGCCTTCATTCTCGTCGCCGGCATGATCCTTCTCGGCGAGACGCCCTCCGCCCGCCGCGGCCTGATCTGGGGCGGGTGCTTCTTCATCGCCTTCAGCCTTGCCCCTGCACTCGGTCTTCCTCCCGAATTGCCGGGTATGGAAGCGGGCGCTCTGCCCTTCCGCCAAGCCTGGTGGTTCGGGACCATTGCCACATCGCTCCTCGGGCTTTGGCTCATCCTCAAAGTCGGCAAACCCATTGCCATCGTCATCGGCGCGATTGTGATGATCGCCCCGCATCTCGTCGGCGCGCCTTTATCATTGGTTCCGATGAATAGCGCCGTCCCGCCCGAATTATCCGCCCGCTTCGTCGTTAATGCCATGGTCGTTGCCGCCGCCATGTGGCTGATGATCGGCAGCCTCACCGGCCTGATCTGGCAACGCCTCGAGCGTTCCGCGCCATGACCGCGACTGCCAGCCTGTTCGTCTGCACAGGCTGCCTTGACGTCCCCGATCAGTTCATCGCCGCCTTGCGCGCGCAGCTCACTGGCTCGGGGTGTACCGTCAAACCCGTCGAATGCCTCGCCGTCTGCGAGCGTCCCGTCACGCTCTCCCTGACTGGACATGGCAAATGGACATATCTTCTAGGGAACATCTCGCCGGAAGCCGATCTCGCCTGCCTCGTCGAGACAGCCCGTGCCTACGCGTCCTCCCCGAACGGCATCATCCCGATGGATCAACGCCCGCTGGCCTTCCGCGATTGGGTGATCGCCCGCAGCCCGCCACCCGAATTCGAGACACCCTGACCCCTGTTTTTCATGTGGAAGCAGGGGCGACAATGCGGCAAAGCTATGGCATAGAGAGTAAGTACTTTCAGAATTTGATCAGGAGATACAGCA
>JBJTDR010000056.1:0-3707 GCA_046092445.1 Hyphomicrobiales bacterium
TATCACCGTCCCGCATATGGACTGTCACGCGTGGCGTCTCGGTGTCGCACAGCAGGATGGATTGGATCGAACGGACAGCCTTGTATTCGTCGATCTTTTGAACGCGGTCATAATTCATGGTCGATGGCGATAAAACCTCGATCACAAGATAGGGCGACACAGCAACGAGCCCTTTCGGATCCGCCTCACCGCACTGAACCGTAACATCCGGACGCCTTATGCTTTGGCGACGGGTCACCAGCGCGATATCATCCGTCGACGGACGGCATGGCCCGCGCCTCAACTGGTTCGATAATTCACGCAAAAAATTAACCACGATCCGGTCATGGCGCTGCGTCGCGCCTGTCATGCTTTTCAGCGGCAGGACGGGAATTCCGTCAACCAGCTCGTAATTCTTGTCCTGCAACGACTGCCAGTCGAGAAACTCGTCGATTGTCATGGGCTTTTGCGCCGTCTGTGCCATCGCGGAACTCCTGAACGAACCAACCTGAAACTAACATAAGATCAGTACCGATAAAACTTCAAGAGAGGGGATGGCATGGGCGCGGAAATCAATTAAACTATGCTTGACCCTTCGGAAGTTGTTCTCCCTTGAGGATGAAATTCAGATGAATGATGCCGCCTCGGCCATCAGCCTTGATGACAAATATGACCTCGACAAGTCGCGTGTCTTCATCACGGGCACGCAGGCGATTATCCGCCTTCTTCTGACCCAGCACGAACGCGACCGCCGCGCCGGATTGACCACTGCGGGGTTTGTTTCGGGCTATCGAGGCTCCCCGCTTGGCGCGGTCGACACCCAGATTCTGCGCGCAGCCGAGCATCTCGCGCCGCGCAACATTCTGTTTCAGGCGGGCATCAACGAGGAAGTCGCGGCAACCGCATGTTGGGGCACCCAGCAGGCCGAGATGCGCGGCGAGGGGAAATATGACGGCGTCTTTTCCGTCTGGTACGGCAAAGGCCCCGGTGTTGACCGCGCAGGCGATGCGCTCCGTCATGCGAACATGGCCGGAACCTCGCCGAATGGCGGTGTTCTCGCCATTATGGGCGATGATCACACGGCTGAATCTTCCACCATAGCCCATCAGTCGGAATTCGCCTTTGTCGATCTGATGATGCCGATTTTCAGCCCCGCCGGCGTGCAGGAAATCATCGATTACGGGATCTACGGCCTTGCACTCAGCCGCTATGCCGGCGTCTGGTCGTCGCTGAAAGGCGTCAAAGACACGATTGAATCAACCGCCGTGATTGATGGCGCGATTGACCGTGTGTCGATTGTCAAACCTGATTTCGTCCTGCCGCCGGGCGGCTTGAATATTCGCCCGCGGGATGGCTTCCTCGCGATGGAAGCACGGCTGCACGAACAAAAACTACCCGCAGCTCTGGCCTTCATTCAGGCCAACAGGCTGAACCGCGTCGTCGTTGGCGGTGGACCAATGCCAAAGCTCGGGATTATCACCTCCGGCAAGTCCTATCTCGATGTTCGCCAGGCGCTCGACGCTCTCGGCATCGACGAAGCCCGTGCTGCCGAGATCGGGCTGACGGTTTACAAAATCGGCTGCCCCTGGCCGCTGGAACCGCAGGGCCTGCGCGCTTTTGCCCGCGGGCTCGATATGGTGATCATTGTCGAGGAAAAGCGTTCCCTGATCGAGACCCAGGTGCGGGAAATTCTCTACGGCATGACCAATTCCCCAGTCTGTGTCGGCAAGAAGAACGAAGACGGGAAAATCCTGTTTCCCTCCATTGCCGCCCTCGACTCGAACGACATCGCCATTGCCATCGGCGAGCGCGCCTTGAAATTCTGGCCTCGGGACGATCTGCGCATGCGGGTTGAGCGGTTGAAGGTCACGCAGAAACATCTCGCCGAAACGGTCTCAATCGCCTCCCGTACACCGCATTTCTGCTCAGGCTGTCCCCATAATTCCTCGACCGTCGTTCCCGAAGGCATGCGCGCCTATGCCGGCATTGGCTGCCACACGCTCGCTTTGTGGATGGATCGCAGCACGGAAGGCTTCACCCAGATGGGCGGCGAAGGAGCCAATTGGGTTGGCGAAGCGCCGTTCTCCATGCGTGATCACGTCTTCCAGAACATGGGGGACGGCACCTACACCCATTCCGGCACGACCGCGATCCGTTTTGCCGTCTCGTCCGCCGCCAACATCACCTATAAAATTCTCTTCAACGATGCCGTTGCCATGACAGGCGGGCAGGGGCTTGATGGCGGCCTCACCATCGACGCGCTGGCGCGTCAATTGGCTGCCGAAGGCGTCCGCCGCATCGCGCTCGTCACCGACGAAACCGACAAATATCCCGCGGGGCTTGTCTGGCCTGAAATCCTCACTTTGCATCATCGCCGCGATATTGACGCGGTGCAACGCATGCTCGCAGATGTCAAAGGCGTGAGCGCGATGATCTACGACCAGACCTGCGCCATCGAGAAACGCCGTCGCCGCAAGCGAGGTGCGATGCCGGATCCCGATAAACGCGTCATCATCAACGAGCTGGTTTGCGAAGGCTGCGGCGATTGCAGCGTAGCGTCGAATTGCGTCTCGGTCCAGCCGGTCGAAACCGAGTTTGGCCGCAAACGCATGATTGACCAATCCAATTGCAACAAGGATTTTTCCTGCGTCAACGGCTTCTGCCCGTCCTTCGTCACCGTGCATGGTGCGCGGGTGAAAAAGGCGAGCGTCGGAGTCGCCAGCACCGACGGCTGGGCCGAACTCCCGCCGCCTGCGCAACCGGCCCTCGATCATCCCTTCTCGATCCTCATTACCGGTGTGGGCGGTACGGGCGTTGTGACGATTGGTGCCATTCTCGGCATGGCCGCCCATCTCGACGGCAAGGCGTCCGGCATCATCGATATGGCCGGTATGGCACAAAAGGGTGGCGCTGTTGTCAGCCATGTGCGTCTTGCCGCACGTGCCGAAGATATCCATGCGATCCGGATTGCGGCGGGCGAAGCCGATCTCGTGCTCGGGGCCGACACTGTTGTCACAGGCGGCAAGACGACCTTATCCGCCGTCCGCCATGGTTCCACGTCCATGATCGTCAACACAGCCGAGATCATGCCGGGCGATTTCACCCGCAATGCCGATTTCCGGCTGCCGACGGAGCGTCTGCGGAAGGCCATTCTGGATGCGGCAGGCGCCGCCCAAGTCACCTTCATCAACGCCACCGGCATCGCCTCCGCTTTGCTCGGCAATGCCATCGGTGCCAATCTGTTCATGTTGGGCCTTGCCGTCCAAAAAGGCCGCGTGCCGCTCTCGCCCGAAGCCATCGAGCAGGCCATCACGCTCAATGGCGAGGCCGTCGCCATGAACCTCTCCGCCTTCCAGTGGGGCCGCCGCGCCGCGCAGGATCAGGCGCGGGTGGAAGCGCTTGCCGCCCCCTTCCTCACCCCCACAAACGCCCGCGAACTCTCGACCACCTTGGCCGAGCGCATGGCGCGGCGCTCCGAGTTCCTGAAGCAATACCAGAACCGCCGCTATGCCCGCCGCTATCTGCGTCTTGTCGAGCGCGTCATTGCCGCCGAGAAAGCGATATTGCCGCATGAAACCGCCTTGGCTGAAGCCGTTACCCGCTCCCTTTTCAAGCTCATGGCCTACAAGGACGAGTATGAAGTCGCCCGCCTCTATACGGATGGCTCCTTCATGAAGCAGCTGAAAAGCCAGTTCGAGGGCAAGATGCGCCTCGAATTTCATCTCGCG
>JBJTDR010000057.1:0-24048 GCA_046092445.1 Hyphomicrobiales bacterium
GGAGTACATTTTCCACGCCCTCCAGCATACGGCCTGTCATTGTACCGTGCTGACCACCCGAAATTTCAAGATTGTACTTTGGGCGCGGGATGTCCAGTTCATCGAAGAAGACTTTGGACATATTGTCATCGTAGTGTTGCCCTGTGTGAACCAATACCTCATCTATCTGGCCAGCGTGATTATCACGTATGACTCGGGAGACTGCGGCTGCTTTAATGAATTGCGGGCGTGCACCGACGACTGTGACGATCTTCATCGAAACGCCATCCCTAAGGCTCGGGTGATTGATGTCAAAGCACGTCCCGTCAAATCAGTGATCATGGTTAAACTCTTGCGTCGGCGGGATTGCCGCTTATGTTTTTGAATTCAAATTATGTTTCAATCATGAAAAATTTATGATTTACTTCTATGACGTTTGGGCGATACCTGAAAGTGACCTCTACATATTCATGAAAGCGAAGTTACTATATTAAATTATATAATAATACGATCAAAATTGACAACAAAAATATTCATTCACGTGCACCTATCCCATTATCCTCCGGGATGCCGTTTGGGGGTACCTGTGGCTGGAGATGAAATAGAGGTAAAAACGCAATGTTCGACCGTTATTTTTACCTTTCCTTTTTGCGTCATCCGACAAGCGCGCACAAGCGTCTAGTTTATCGGAAAAAAAAGCGCGGAACCGACATTAGCAAGCCGACCTCATTTTCGATAGAAAGAGTGAACCCTGCCGGTGTGTCGGTTGCGGCAAATGCCCGGGTCGGCGGGGCTAAAATTGGAACAATTGTTCATTCCGACCATCTCTCATTTCTTGAGTGCGATCATCTGATTGCTCAAAAGCTTCATATTTCGTTGACTGTTACCCCTCCCAGAGCAATAACTGAGGAGTTTTTCGATGTTTTGGAGTGCCTTTTGAGGCAATCTCCTCAGGCAAAAAATATATTTCTGGCCCTTCCTACAACTTACCGTCGGAATTTTGAAATCGACTGGAATAAGACGCGACCGATTGTTCTTCGTAAAATCCAAGAGCGATTTGGTGACAGGATAACGGTTATTTCATGTGAGGACCAAGGCCCTGCAACCAAACTATTGGGCGTTATCGAGTATGCCGAAAGTCACGATCTATTCGACGAACAAGATCGTATCCTTGTGGTTGATGATGATATGCTTTATGGTCTGCAACTCACTCAACTTCATGAACTTTGTCACAAGGTTTACCAATGCGATGTTGCAGCGATCAATCAGGATTTGGTCATTAAAGATTGGACACCGTTAAAGTTCCATCACTCAAATGCCGTTTTTGCCAATTTCGACGAATATAAAGTATTTGGTTGGCTCAGTTTTAGCATCCGAGTAGGCGCAACGCGAAATCTCGCAAAATTTTTTAATCAAATCGTTGCTTTAGTTCCAACAGCCCGATTTCATGATGATGCAATATTTTCGGCTTATCTCAGACATGAAGCTTTATATACGACACAGATTTTAACTAATCCCTTAGGGTCGGCATTACAAACAAATATTTCAGATGATGAAAGCCATGCACTCCGACTAAATAATTTATCAAATTCAAAAATTAGAAAACAAAGCGAAAAGCAGATTGCAGAAGTTATTCTCAACGGGCAGATAAAGTATGAAATGCAACAACCAATATTTGAAAAAATTTCAAATTATTTTGAGTCTGTTCTCATGCATTCAGAAAACCCTCACATTTCGGTTGATGCTCATCGACTTTCATCCAAGAAGATACTTCTTACACTTAATCTGCTCAAAAACGACTTGGTGGGGACTCAAACCCAGTTATGTTTGAACACTGTTTCAAGCCGTATGGTTTTGCCCCTCAATCTTATTCAAAAGAAATTTACTGTCATGCTTTTGGTGGACGATGACATGTTTTAAGTCTCTGAAAATGGGTTGATAGTCATGTCGGCTGTAGAAACCTAATTGATGATACAAGACGGATCAACTCTTTAACACCATCCCTCATCCCGCCCGCAGCACATATCTCAGATCGAACAGGCTTTTTCTGATCTGGTAGAGCAGATTGTGTTTTCGTAAAGCCCGGCCGGCGTCCATGGCGTCGATGGTGGAGGCGCCCAGACAATCGCGGGTGACGGGCGCGGGGGTGACGCCGAAGGTGACGAGGCCCACAGTCCACGGGCGGGCCAGATGTGCGTCAATCGCGAAGAGATGCGGTTTGAACAGCCCGAAGTTTGCAGCGCCACGAGCGCTCAGCAGCGACGCGCCCGTGCTTGTGGGAATGCGCGTATATCGCACAATCTCCCGCCCGCCGGGCAGCGCCGCAACAGGGTGGACGCGCCGCTTCGGGGCATTCGACAGGCGGACAATATCCCAACCCTCCGGCAGCGCAGGGATAAGCTCCGAGAGGAGAGCAGGCAAATCCGGCGGCAGAAGAACGTCATCCTCGAGCACCAGAAGCGGCGGTGCTGCGGGGTTTGCGGCAAAGGTGCGGGCGATTTCGAGATGGCTGGCCCAGCAGCCGATTTCACCGAGCTTCAACGGCGAGTTCTTGAAAAGGCCGGGAAAGTGGCTGTTGGCCTCCGTGCCGAGAATACCGCGCTGCCGCGTGAACGGAATGCCGAGGTCATCAAGCTGCTGCGTCATCCAGAGAAGCCGATCTGGATCGCGATCAAGGTTGATAACAATTGTTCGAAATGGCAACGCCAAGGTTTGCTCCGATTTTTATGGTATTTCAGTGTTAGCGGAACGTTCACACATTCTCAATCCCCTTCGCGGTCGACGTTGGAGTCTATGATTGTCAACGGTGAGAGATGTATGACAGTTGGCCAAAGTGCGGTGGGTCTGCTGTGGTTGGTTTGACGGGAGTGACGACTGCGACTTGTGAAATCATCGTCCAGCAGCCGTTTCGTTATGTGATCTTCGTCGACTTGGTGCATGTGGCGATCATGGGGTAACATCCAGCAGAAGTTACAGATATGTTTCTCGATCCACGGCAGCCGTGAAGCATCTCATTGAGACGAGCGACGGAAATGGCTGAGGATTTTCTCGATAAATCAACTGCCGTGGTGTACGTCTCGGGTCGCGCTTTATGTAAAACCGCGGCGACCAATCAATTTATAGATTTGACTTATAAAAATGGTGGAGCTGAGCGGAATCGAACCGCTGGCCTCTTCATTGCGAACGAAGCGCTCTCCCAACTGAGCTACAGCCCCTCTGCCGGATGAAATCCAGCGTTCAGAGGTCTTCCGGATAAGCGTTTTCTTACAAAAATGCAAGGATGAGCATTGCCGGAGCGTTTGGGTTCGCCTTTCGGGAGGAAAGGTTCTATAACATCTGGAGAAGCTAAGACGGCGCTTTCGAATAGGAACCAAACCATGTCGATTTCACTCTATGATCTTTCCGTTCCAGTTTTCACCCATTCACTTCAGGCACTTGATGCCGTGCTGACGAAGGGCGAGGCACATGCCGCAGCCAAGAAGATCGATCTCGGTGTATTTTTGACGGCGAGATTGGCCCCAGACATGTTCACCTTTACCCGTCAGGTGCAGCTCGCGACGGATTTTGCAAAGGGCGGTGCAGCGCGGATTGCCGGGGTGGACGTGCCGAAATATGAGGATGTCGAGGCAAGCTTTGCCGAGTTGCATGCGCGCATTGCCAAGTCCTTGGCCTTTATCGGGTCAATCCCGAAGGAAAGCTTCGTTGGTGCCGAGAATCGTGACATTGTTGTACCAATGCGGCCTGAGCCGAAGACATTTAACGCGCTGGTTTATCTGCGTCATGGCGCAATTCCGAATTTCTACTTTCATGTGACGGCGGCCTACGCCATTTTGCGGCATAATGGCGTTGACCTCAGCAAGGGTGACTTCCTGGGGCACTATTGATTTTTTCGACGGTTGAGCGCTCGGATGGGTGAATTGAAGGGGATTGGTTGAATGGCACCTTCCGATCGAAAGCAGGCACGGTGGTCCAAACGAACCTTGTCGGCGCAGGCGATGGGCAAGACGGATCCGTTGATGGGCGGGATCGTCCCTTCAATTCATATCGCCACGACTTATATGCGAGATCCGGACAATCAATATAGTTCCGGCTTTGTCTATGGGCGGCCCGACAACCAGACCGTGCGCGAAGCCGAGGCGGTTATTGCAATGTGGGAAGAGGCCGAAGCGGCGCTTCTGTTTTCCTCCGGAATGGCGGCTGCGATTGCCGTTTTTATGGCCTTAAAGCCGGGCGACCATGTTCTGGCACCGCGGGTGATGTATTGGGCGCTCCGGAATTGGTTGCTGACGGATGCGCAACAGTGGGGGTTGCATGTCGAGCTCGTCGACATGGGTGATCTTGACGCGGTCAAGGCGGCCATCAAGCCGGGCAAGACTGCGCTTGTCTGGATTGAGACGCCCTCAAATCCGCTTTGGTCACTGACTGATATTGCAGCTTTGTCAGATGTTTCCCATGCTGCAGGAGCAAGACTGGCGATTGATTCGACGGCGGCGACACCTGTTTTTACCCAGCCTTTGACTTTGGGTGCCGATCTTGTGATGCATGCGGCGACAAAGGCTCTGAATGGTCATTCGGACGTTGTGGCCGGAGCGTTGGCTACCGCAAAACAAGATGCTTTCTGGCACAAAATTGTCGCTCATCGGAAATCTTTCGGGGCAATTCTCGGACCTTTTGAAGCTTTCCTTCTGATTCGAGGCATGAGAACGCTCGACTTGCGGGTTCGAGCAGCGTCGGCCACCGCGTTGGATCTGGCGAAACGCTTTCAAAAACATCCTGACATTGCGGATGTTCTCTATCCAGGTTTGCTCTCGCATCCGGGGCATCCCATTGCTGCGAGCCAGATGAAGGGCGGGTTCGGGCATATGTTATCAATCTGTGTACGTGGCGGCGAGGCTAGCGCCATCGCAACCGCCGCGGGCGTGACGCTGTGGAAGCGGGCAACATCGCTTGGCGGTGTTGAGAGCTTGATCGAGCATAGAGCTTCCATCGAAGGCGACGGGTCACCTTGTCCGACGGATTTACTTCGATTGTCGGCAGGTATTGAGGACCCTGAAGATTTGTTTCAGGACCTCGATCAGGCTTTATGCCGCGCTCACGGGTCAGTCGGTTAACCCTTGGCCTTGGGTCAATAGTCTGGCAATTTCTTTGACCGGATGTTTTGTAAGGTCGTGCGCAACCTCCGCCACAATATGGGATTGAAGATTAGACGGCATTGATTTTCTTAATTCGGCAAGTGTTTTGGGAGGTGCCACGATGATGAGTTTCTTGAGGTCTGTTTCAGTCTGAAGTTCCCCCAGAGCGGTGGTGACATCTCTGGCAAAATCACGTTCCGCAAAAACGTGCCAATCAGTGTCTGCCATTGCAGCCCTGCGGTAACCCGCGCTTGAAAACGCCCGCCCAGGACGGTCGGTACCCTGTTCACGCGTTGGCGGGTTTTTTTGGCTGAAAACATGTTCGACTTTGAAATCCGGTTGAGGAACGGTTCCCTCATTGACAAGAAGGAGCGCCTTGCTGCCATCGCCCACCAGAATATGGGTTCCCTTTGGTATGATCAGTCCTAGCATTTATTCTTCCTTGGCAATGCTGCATCACGAGAATAACGCGTCAATTCTTCGAGAGTTGCGCGGCAATGCCGAGGTTCATTACGCTATTTTCGTGTGGCAAGTGCAACACCGGCGACGGTGAGGGCCATCCCGCCAATTTGAAACGCATCCAGCGTCTCGCCAAATATGAAATAGGCCTGAAGTGCGACTGCAGGCGGCACCAGATAAATGAGCGTTGCCGCTCGTGAGACAGCACCGTTCCGAATGAGAACGAGTAAAAGGCCGATTGCGCCGAGCGATAAAGCGAGGACTGACCAAGCCATTACGGAAAAGAGGGTAATCGACCAATCCATTCGCATGGGTTCAAGAAAATAAGCAGCTGGCAGGATGACGACAAAAGCACCACAATACTGCAGGGCTGTTATTGTTCTGAGGTCGCCCGCCGGAACAAAGCGCTTTTGATAGAATGTGCCAAGTGTCACCGACAGCATCGCAATCGAATTGATGATGATCGGGATGGCTGTCTCTGCAAAAGCGGAGCCTCCAAGCGCTGCAAATTTTGGGTGAAGGACAAATATGATGCCCACAAAGCCGAACGCGATCCCGAGCCATTGTTGACGGGTGATAGTTTCACGAATGAGCACCGGAGCAAGGAGTGCAGTGAGTATGGGCTGCAGTGCCGCAATGAGGCCGGACAATCCGGATGCGAGCCCTGCGTGGATTGCCCACCAAACTCCACCGAGATAAATGGCATGAAGGAGAATGCCGGACATCATGGAGTGTAACCAATGATTGCGCCCTTTTGGCCACTGCGCACCGAACAGGAGCGAGACACCCACCATGCAAAGCCCCGCTAGAGCAAAGCGCAAAGAAAGAAAAGTAAGCGGGTCAGCATAAAAAACACCGAATTGAGCGGATATCCAACCTGTTGACCAGATAAGAACAAAGATAATGGGAGCAAAGCGGAGTAAAATTGAAGGTGCAGACGATTTCACAGAACAGACCTTTGCTGCCCGATGACGGGCGCGGCGCAAAAATGAAAAACGGGTTTGCTAATTCATGCTCTCCGTTGCACAAGGAGCATTGACATTCAACTGCGTTCCGTCTTTTTTAGGCTGATACTCAGTAATCACCGATTTAGGCACCTGATGCTCATCAGCGACATTAAAAAACCGAAGATGAAACGGTCGCGCGTCAAACGCGCCACTACTCGTTGATTGTTTCCTCGGTCCGGTTACTCCCCCCGGCGGGGATGAGATAAACCGCTGAAGATGCGGGTGGATCAGGGGAGCGGGATCCAAAAGCCAGTCAGGATTATCGTTATGGGGTTCAAGGTCGCAGTTGTCGGTGCCACAGGAAATGTTGGCCGTGAAATGCTTTCGATCCTTGCAGAACGAGCTTTTCCGGTTGATGAAGTGACAGTCTTGGCTTCGTCGCGGAGCCTCGGAACAGAGGTTTCTTTCGGGGACAAAACGCTAAAGGTCGCAAATCTCGAGCATCATGATTTTTCGAAAACCGATATCTGTCTCATGTCGGCAGGTTCGGGTGTGTCGAAGGACTGGTCGCCCCGTATCGGTTCCCAAGGATGCCTTGTTATCGATAATTCGTCATGCTGGCGTTATGATGAACGCGTGCCGTTGATTGTTCCCGAAGTGAATTCAGACGTACTGACGCGCTTCATGGCTGATCCGGGCCGACTGAACATCATTGCCAACCCGAATTGTTCAACTGCTCAACTGGTTGTAGCTTTGAAGCCCCTGCATGATCGGGCGGTGATCAAGCGTGTTGTCGTTGCGACTTATCAGTCCGTTTCAGGCGCGGGCAAGGATGCCATGGACGAGCTTTTCAATCAGTCACGCGCGATCTTTTCAGCTGGTGACGTGAAGGTCGAGAAATTTTCGAAACGCATCGCCTTCAACGTCATTCCGCATATCGACGTGTTTCTCGATGATGGATACACCAAAGAAGAATGGAAAATGCTTGTTGAGACCAAGAAGATTCTTGATCCAAAAATCAAGCTGACAGCAACATGCGTACGTGTACCCGTGTTTATTGCGCATTCTGAGGCTGTGAATGTTGAATTTGAAAAGCCGATAACGGCCGACGAGGCACGCGATATTCTTCGTGCTGCGCCCGGTTGTCTGGTTATCGATAAACGTGAATCGGGCGGCTATATTACTCCGCATGAAGCGTCAGGTGAAGACGCAACCTATATTTCACGTATTCGTGAGGATTCGACTGTCGAGAACGGACTCTCTTTCTGGTGTGTTTCCGACAATCTTCGTAAAGGTGCTGCATTGAATGCGGTTCAAATTGCCGAATCGCTGATCAATCGGAAAATTCTTAAACCTAGGACATGAGCGATAAGGCGTTGCCATAGACTGGTCAGGCGACGCCTTCCACAACTCGCATATCACGCTCAACAGCATTTCCGAGGGCGGCTAGGGCCTCCCGATAGGGAGAGCTATCATACGTGGCCATCGCTGCTTCCAATGAGTCGAACTCAATGATAACAGTTCTATCCAGTCGGCCGTCTTCCATGGCTTTCGCTGCAACGCCACGAGCAAGGAAGCGACCTCCGGCGGCCATGATTGCAGGGCCCGCCAGTTTGGCATAGGCGGCCAACTTTTCGGGGTCGGAAATTTTGCGGTAGGATGAGATCATATACGCTTTGGGCATTTCGATGTCCTTCGAAAATGTTGGAGTTGATGTTGCATTACATATTCGACGTATCCAAGTCCATCGCGGCGTCGCGTGTTCAGGAATTTGATCGCGTCGGGGTCTCATCTTGTGGTTTCGAGTTGCCACCAGCAGGCTTACAGAAATTGGGTGAACCACCTCCGCCCCGGTAACATTGTTGCCTGAGGTTCAGTTGGACATCTCAGCTTGGCAAGGCAAGACGTATATCGATTTGGGTGACGCATTACGGATCGAGTGAAACAACCATTAATGCATATTAAATTAAATATTTGATATTTTATCATTATAATTTTCCAAAATTTTACAAAAAATTATCATCTAATATCAAATATTAAAATTATAAATTTGTACCATCAGGCTGGATAGATTGTATAATTACAAAAATTTTGATCTAGTGTGCCCTCATCCATTGTTGCTTCTCTGCCGAGCAAGCGCGGATTGTGGATAAATGAGTCAGATTTCATGTAAATCAATTGAATTCCCGTATTTCGTACGACGGTGCCTCAGATGTGCATGGCTCTGCCTCACTCGAATTGTTCAAGCTCGTTGATCATTCGCTCGATCAATGAAAGTCCGCTTTGCCAAAACATTGGATCACGCGCGTCAAGACCGAACGGTGCGAGAGCTTCCGAGTGAGATTTGGTGCCACCTGCTCGAAGCATTGCAATATATTTTTCGGCAAAACCATCCGGCGTTTTTTCGTGAACAGCGAAGAGCGAGTTTACGAGGCAATCGCCAAAAGCATAAGCGTAAACGTAGAATGGTGAATGGATAAAGTGCGGTATATAGCTCCAGTAGTTCTTGTATCCCGAGTCCAGCCGAATTGCTGGACCGAGACTCTCAGACTGAACGGCCAGCCAGATTTCTCCTAGCCGCGCACTTGTCAATTCTCCTACGCGGCGTTCGGAATGGACGACTCTTTCAAAGCTATAGAAAGCAATTTGGCGGACGACGGTGTTAAGCATATCTTCCACTTTGCCGGCCAACATCGATTTTCGAAGCTGTTTATCTGTTGTGTCATCGAGCAGTGCGCGAAATGTGAGCATTTCACCGAAAACGGAGGCTGTCTCGGCAAGTGTGAGTGGAGTGGGGGCCATAAGAGGCCCGTTGTGACTGGCCAGGACCTGGTGTATCCCATGGCCAAGTTCATGGGCCAACGTCATTACGTCACGTAACTTGCCCTGATAATTCAACAGGATATAGGGGTGGACCGATGTCGTTGTCGGATGTGCAAAAGCTCCTGGTGCCTTTCCGGGACTGACTGGTGCATCTATCCAGGACAAGTCAAAAAACTGTTTTGCGATCTGGGCCATTTCCGGAGAAAATCGCCCATATGCATGCAGAACCTTGTCGCGGGCTTCAATCCAGGGAATATCCTTTTGTTCTATTTTTGGAAGCGGCGCATTACGGTCCCAGAAGTTGAGAACATCCATGCCAAACCAACGAGCCTTAAGACCATAATAGCGATGGGAAAGACGCGGATAAGCTTCTTTGACTGCCGATACCATAGCTTCAACGACCTCACCCTCAACTCGGTTCGAAAGATGCCGACTATCTGCGATATCCGTGAACTTGTGCCAACGGTCCGATATTTCTTTGTCTTTGGCCAAGGTGTTTGTAATGAGAGTAAATATATTTATATTTTCTTCGAATGTTTTTGAAAGTGCGTCCGCTGCCTGGCGACGAATTTCTCCGTCAGCATCCTGTAACTTGTTCAAAATTGGTTCGATTGAGAGATTTTCATCTCCGAACTGAAACCGCAGTGAAGCAATCGTCTCGTCAAACAATCGACTCCACGCAGTGATGCCGCTGGTGGATTTCTCGAGAAACAATTGTTCAATTTTGTCGTCGAGCTGATGCGGCTTTTCTCGACGAATATCGGATAGCCATGAGATATAATGGTTCAAGGGTGGCTCTTTAGCCGCTGTATCCAGCAGTTGATCTTCAATCCGATTGATCTCCAATTGGAAGAATAGGATTTCGGAATTCAAAGAAGTAATTCGATCCTGAGTATCACCGAAAAACTTCGAATTGATAGGACTGGTCGAGTCTTCGGAATACAGCAGCCCAGCGTATGAGATTATTTTTCCGATAATATCATCCAACATTTCGTATCGCTGGATGGCCGTTGAGAGCAGCGAGGAGGCATCCTTATGTGACGCAATCTCGGCCAGTTTGCCGCGATAGTCCCTTACGAGCTTTTGGCATTCCGTTTCTGCTCTCTCGAAGTCGGCCTTGAGCTCAACGCATTCGATTGAGGGGTATAGGTCCGTGAGGTCCCATCTTGGTAACGGCCCAAGCGCTGCAATTTCCCCGACTGTTACTCTGGAGTTATCGACATTCTGCGAGAGGCATTGAATAGCAATCGAGAGGTTGTCCTTGCCGAATCCCATTGCAAAACCCTGATTGATCAGAAATGAATGCTGAATGTCAGTCGGCATTACAAAACACGACAGGCGCGTCAATCAAATATTTCGATGAATCCAGTGCATAGCAAGATATTTAAGCCCCCGTCTTAAGTGCCTCTTTACCATCCTCGATAAATATGGGGCAAAGAGGCGCTTATGCCGTGGGTAGAGTATGCGTAAGAGTTCAATGCCGCGCACAGTTCTTGTAGTTGACGACGATAGTGACCACCGCGAATTGATCAGACACATTGTGTTGAGCTTGGGCTATTCGGTTGTTCACGCATCGACCGGTGCTGAAGCTCTTTCACGAATGACTGACGCAAATGCACCCGCAATCGATATTATTGTTCTGGATTTGGTCATGCCGGACATTGACGGGATGGCAGTACTTGACCGTATGCGTAAAGCACGGATCTCGATTCCTGTAGTTGTACAAACCACATCCAATGCGATTGATTGCGTCGGGTCTGTGATCCGCGCGGGCGCAAGTGATTTCATCCTCAAGCCTGCTGGACGTGAACGCCTTGCTGTTGTTCTAGAGAACTCATTGCAGCGGAAAAGGCTCGAAACTGAACTTGAGTCAGTACGAAGAAGCCCGGCATTTTTCAAAGATGTCGAGGATTTTCTGGATATAAACCCGTCTCTTAAAGACATGCGATCCAAATACGTGAAGGCCGCATGTTCGGACTATCCGATACTTATTGACGGGCCACCAGGAGTCGGCAAGGCGATGTTCGCGGTAGCCATGCATGGTTCGTCGAGGTATCATGATAAGAGATTTCTGAGTATAGACTGCAAAAATGCCGGTCTGACCTCCGGTATTTCGGCGATAATTGAATATTTTCAGTGCCGATTCGATGCCGATGGTGGAACGTTGTTTTTTCGAAACGTCGACTGTCTCTCGAACAGTGATCAAATCCTGTTAAAGGGCGTCCTTTCAAAGCAAGGGTCCTTGTTAGGGCCCTGCATCGATAAAAAATTCCGAATAATCAGCTCTGTTACCGGTTCAGCAGTCAACGCTGTACGAGCCGGCATATTAAGAGAAGATTTATTTTACAAGCTATCGATTTATCCGATCACGATTACGCCTTTCGTCAATCGCCCTCAGGACATGGAGCCTTCTGCAATCAGGATCGTCGCACGGCTCTCGGCTGCAATGGGTCAATGTGTTCAATCCATCGACTCTGATGCGATTGAACTTCTTAAGTCCCGACCATGGCCGGGAAATGCACGAGAACTCGAACAAGCCATTTTTCGAGCAATCAATCTCTGTGACGGGGATCGACTGGGTGTCAATAATTTTTCGATATTACTCAATGTCACGAACGGCTTAATCAGTAACCATCGGTCAGCAAGTAAGCTCGACCAAATTGACTGTAGACCAATATCACATCGCGACAACAGCCTTTCCGCTCAATACGGGATGCTAGATCTATTAGGTCGCGGCGGAGAATTGCGTACGCTCGAAGAATTGGAAGCGATGACGCTGAAATTTGCATTTGAACGCTATGGCGGCTGTATCATGGAGACTGCACGCCGGCTTGGGATTGGACGCTCGACACTCTATCGCAAGCTCAGGCTCTCTGGACTGGTTCGGTCGCCTGAGCACACCCTAAATTCAATTGGTCAGGCGGCATGAAATCGACGAACAATGAAATGCAGTCAAGGGGCGGTGCTTTTATGAGATATGTTTTCAATTCCCAATCGCGCTACCTGATGTCGAGTTTCTTCTTGATCACCTTTTCTACGTCTCTTTTCGCCGCCGAAGATTATGGCATTTCAGGCCGACATGATTTATCGGACCGCTATGCCGACCTCGATCACCAGGGGCGAACCCCGCAACAGTCAACCAGTCAGGGTCAACCGCTTCAAGAATCTGCCCTTTCGAAGATCGACGAGGAAATCAGAAAGGTATTACGAAAGGTATTCACACTTTCTAATTCATCGGCGATATTTCCGAGGTTATCCAATTCAAATCAACGAGGGCTTGCTGCATTCTATGGCGAACGAGATTACCAACCGCTTTGGATTGAGGGAGGGCAGTGGTCCTCACGCGCAGTCCGTTTAATCCATCGACTCAGCAGGGCGGATGAAGATGCTCTAGATCCTGACAAATATCATGTATTACAATTTCAGGATGGCAATCCTGACGTTGAGTCGCTCGCTCGTGCAGATCTTGCATTGACTCAGGCGGTGATTGCTTATGTCCTTGATGCTCGGGGTGCGAGAATAAATCTCGCCCAACTTTCGAAGGTGATCAATCCGAAATTGGAATTACCTGAGGCAACAAGTATTCTCACTAATCTCATTTCTGTTCCTGACTCCGAAGATGCACTCGCCAAGTATAATCCCCAACATCAAGGTTACGTGGCACTTAAAGAAAAGCTTGCTGAATTCAGAGATTACACGTCTGCAATTACTGACGATAGCGGGAATTGGAATTCGGTGAAGAAAAATCCGAATACAGATATATATGATAAAAATCTTAAAAAATCATCGGTTCTCGCTGAGATAATTGCCAATATGGAGCGCTGGCGTTGGTTGCCGAGCGATCTTGGTCCTGATCGGATTGAAGTGAACTTGCCCGAGTACACGGCGCGCGTCTTTCGAAAGGGCCAGCTTGTTTATTCGACTCGCGTCATAATAGGAAAGCGATCGACACCGACGCCGTTGTTTTCAAATCAAATGGTTTATTTGATTGTGAATCCGTCGTGGCATGTTCCTGACTCAATTGTAAACAACGAGATTCTCCCGAAATTGGCGGAAGACCCTGACTACGCAACCCGTAATGGGTATGAAATAACCGAGCTTGACACCGGGAGAATTTCTATCCGGCAACCGCCTGGCACGGGAAACGCTCTTGGTCTTGTAAAATTCATGTTTCCGAACGAGCATGCAATATATCTGCATGATACGCCGAACAAGAAGTTATTTGCACATTCTCAGAGAGCTTTTAGTCATGGATGTATTCGTGTTCAAAATCCGTTTGAATTGGCGGCTATTCTGCTCGACGATGGTCAGTATTCCGAAGACCGGCTGAAGGAGATGATTGGAAGGGGTGAACGCCTTATTCCACTTAAGGCTCCAGTTCCTATTCATCTAACCTATTTTACGCTAAGAGTTGACGAAAATGGCGAGATAGAGCGGATACCTGATGTTTACGGCTTCGATAAGCCTCTTGGGCAAGTATTGAAGGCGTCACCTTCTCGAGCAATGGCGACATTGCGCTTTGGTGGAGACTGACACCACTGCCTGATCTAAACTTCGTTGCAATAGGAATTTGGGGCGAAAGTCGGATCTGCTGGCACGGACGCCTTTTGAATGACTGATGCGTGCTGACCATAAGTGAGCTATACCGATGAAAGATTCATCTTTGCGGTCTCTTGGTTCAGCAGGATGGGCACTCCTTTTGGTTCTATCCGTTCTGTGGGGCGGCTCATACCTGTTTATAAAATTGGCGGTTGATACGCTCCCACCATTCACAATCGTATTGGGACGCGTTTCACTTGCCGCTTTAGCTCTGGCAATCGTTCTCGTCATGTCTGGTATCGGGCTGCCGAGGGGTCGCGCGGCTTGGTTAGCATTCCTGACAATGGGCATTCTTAACAATGTCATTCCGATGAGTCTGATTGTCTTCAGTCAACAAACAATAAGTGTCGGCCTCGCTTCGATTCTCAATTCAATGACCCCGCTTTTTACGATCCTTTTCGCCCATGCTGTTACGCATGATGAGCAATTGACAGTTCAAAAAATAGCTGGAGTACTGTTCGGAATCTCTGGCGTAGTGATATTGATGGGACCCGAACTTTTGACGAATTTCGGGGTGTCTGCTGGAGGTGAGTGGGCCTGCATTGGAGCCGCCTTGTCGTATGCATGTGCAAACACATTTGGGCGACGTTTTGCGCAGTTGAGAATAAAACCGATGCAGACTGCCTTCGGTCAGGTCGCTGCGTCGACGGCCATAATGGCTCCACTCGCCGCGCTCGTTGATCAACCATGGGCAATTCCGAGTTTAGGACTTTTGCCATTTCTTTCGATTCTTGCCCTCGGCTTCCTCTGTACGGCGTTAGCGTATGTGATCTATTTTCGAATTCTTGAAAGATCAGGAGCGACCGCAATTGCGCTCGTAACGCTGATGATTCCCCCGAGCGCTATTTTGATGGGCTGGCTAATTCTTGGGGAACGAATTTTGTTGCAGGAATTTTTTGGTATGGCTCTGATTGGAATCGGGCTTTTCAGCGCCAATAGACAGTTTGATCGCAAGGGAAAATTTCCATTTTCGGCCGCCTAAATCTGACACAGAGGTTTGAAAACATCGACGACCCTCTCGTAAACTGGGCGTTTGAACGGAACAATCATTGAAGTCACTTGACTTATTGGCACCCACTTCCACGAGTCGAATTCAGCCTTATGTCCGTCAGCTGGTGTAAGTATGTTGATTTCTGACTCGTTACCATTGAAACGAAAAGCAAACCATTTTTGCACCTGGCCTCGATATCGACCTTTCCAAGCTGCCAGTCCGATATGTGGAGGCAGGTCATATGCCATCCACTCGGACGCCTCGGCCAGCAGTGATATAGATGTTATGCCGGTCTCTTCCCTCAATTCTCGAACAGCGGCCTGATAGGGCTCCTCCTCTTCATCAATTCCGCCTTGTGGCATCTGCCATGAATAGACATCATCGACATGCTCCGGTCCCGAGTTACTCTTTCTTCGCCCCATAAAGACAAGATCGCCCGGGTTGAATAACATGATTCCGACGTTCCTCCTGTATGGAAGCTCTTCGTATTTCATTTCTGTTTAGCTCGGCTAACGAGGATTGAACTGACTGGAACCAATTCGATCGCTTTATCTGCAAGACTCTTAATCCATGTCTCCAATTGCCGAGTAGTCATGCTGATGGGACGCATGATACCGATTGCATAGCCGTTCATCTTTGCAGCATTTTCCAAATTTGCCAATTTGTTCCGGATTGATATCGGATCAAGCTCGGCATCAATCTGGACTGTTGTGCGTGCATACGGAATTTGGAAATCGTGCGAAAGCTGTTCCAATATCGGGCTATCGGTTGCATAAACAATTGCCAAACCCCGTTTTGACAGGTCTTGAATAATTGGAGATAGTTTTTCCGGTTGAGACAGAAATCTTTCGCCCATAACCGGGATCGTCGCAAAGTAGCCGGTGAAACGTGTCATCAACCACGATAGCCGTTCGAGATTTTGCTCTGTTTCCAACTCGGTCAGTAAGGCCATGCGGCCTGGATCCTGCAGTCGAGGGTTCAGAGAGTCCATCGGAATTTCCAACATGACTTCGTGGCCATCCCGTCTTGCATCGGCAACTTGGCTGCCTGCATTGTTGGCGTAAGGAGAAAATGCGAAGGTAACATTAGCCGGCAAGGCGATTAAAGCTTCGACAGTTGCGAGGTAACTTAATCCCGCACCGGAAACAATGATTCCAATTTTTGGATTGGTCGACTCGACAAGCCGTAAATCTGTTTCAGGTGAAGCCGGACCGGCAATTTTGCTCCAGACCATCGGACGCGAATAGATTTCAAATGGTTTCAGCCCCTCCGAGCTAATTTTCGGTATGATGCCAAAGCGCGATTGCTCGACCAAGCGTGGATCGGGTGCCGGATTGAGCGGTCCTGTGTTACGCTCATTCGCCGTTTGCGGTTTTTGGCTTTCTGATACCTCGTTTCTGGTAACGGGGCTCTCACGTACGATCGGAACAACGAGTGTTTCAGATGGGGCTCTCAAACTTAGTCGACTCTGAAGAAAAAGCAGCGCCACGCCGGTTAAAACAAGAATCAAGGTCACCGCAGCAATTGCAATCCATTTTTTTGATCGAGATCGTCGACGAAGCGGTTGATCCGCGTCAAAATTTTCATCTTTCGCATCATATTGATCAAAAGACTCTGATGCTTTCAAGCTCAATTCCGTTTCTCTGATGGTTTTTCAAATATGTTTCTGTTTTGGCTCGATGATAATCGCTACGTATAACGAATTTCCCTTATGAAAAACGTAATCCCTGTGTTCTTAGTTTCTAGTCTGGAGCCTTCTCAATTAAAGAGTTGTCAGGTCTGCCGTTTCGCAACATATCGAATGCGCTGTTTAATTGTTTGTCGTCTTTGGGATCAAGTGGAACGTAAGCTGACGACCCCCCCCGCTCTTCTTCGCCATTTTTGAGATGGCCACGCAGATTAGCCTCGCCCTTGGTCTCATCCTTTCCCTTCAAATCTTCAGGCACGTCAGGCGTTACCTCAACATCCGGCTCAATACCCTTGGCCTGAATAGATCGACCCGAGGGAGTGTAATAGCGTGCAGTCGTCAGCCTGAGGGCACCGCTCGAACCGAGCGGAATAATGGTTTGAACTGAACCCTTACCAAAGGAACGTGTGCCCATGACCGTCGCACGCTTGTGGTCCTGCAGCGCCCCGGCTACGATCTCCGATGCGGATGCCGAACCACCATTGATCAGAACAACAACAGGCTTTCCATTCGCCTGATCGCCAACTCGAGCGACGTATCGCTGCGCGTCGTCAGCATTACGACTACGCGTTGATACGATCTCTCCCCGGTCAAGAAAAGCATCCGACACAGAGATTGCCTGATCAAGAAGTCCACCGGGATTATTTCGAAGATCAAGTACGTAGCCCTTTAAGCTATTGCCATTGATCTCCTTTTCGATTGCATCAAATGCGTTTTTTAACCCGTCAAATGTTTTCTCTGTAAACTGTGTGATCCGGATATAGCCGATATCCTTTTCCAATCTGAATTTGACCGAGGAGATACGAATAACATCTCTGGTTAATTTAATCTCAAGCGGATCAACGGCGCCTTTACGAGAAATGCGCAATGAAACAATGCTTTTTACAGCACCGCGCATTTTTTCGACCGCCTGATTAAGGGTTAGTCCTTGAACACTCTCGCCATCAATATGTGTAATTAAATCGCCCGAAAGAATACCGGCCTTTGATGCGGGTGTATCATCGATGGGAGTGACTACTTTGACATAACCGTCTTCCTGAGTAACTTCGATTCCAAGACCGCCGAATTCGCCGCGCGTTTGAACCTGCATGTCACGGAAACTTTTTGAATCCATGTAGCTTGAATGTGGATCAAGACTTGTCAACATGCCGCTGATGGCAGCTTCCACAAGCTTTGAGTCGTCTGGCTTTTCAACATAATCTGTTCGGATTTTCTCGAAAACATCACCGAAAAGATTTAATTGCCGATAAATTTCAGAACCAGCGGCATTTGCTCCAATCAGAACGCCGGTGAGGCTGTTCAGTCCGAGCGACGTGATTCCGCCACCAAGGACGACCCCAAGAAAAAGATATGATATCTTACGCATCAGCCTCGAACTTTCTCGTTCAATCCGGACGACCACCATGGTGCCGAGTCTATGGGAGTTCCATCCTTTCGGAACTCGACATATAGAATGGGTTGGGAACCGTCAGATCCAGCAAGACCATTTTCGGCCACGCTCTCTGACAAGCTGCCCATGACCGCTAACGGTTCCCCTGCAAGAATAAACTGGCCAAGGGTTACACTCGCTCGTTCCATCCCCGCAAGAAGAATATAATATCCTCCACCCGCGTTGATAATCAACAGCTGACCATATGACCGGAATGGCCCAGAAAATGCAATCCATCCATCACACGGTGCCGAAACGATCGTTCCAGGACGGGTTGCGATCGAAATTCCCCTGGACGGGTTTCCAAGCGAGTCAGGAGTATTGAATCCCTTTATCATTGTTCCGGATACAGGGTGAGGAAGAAGTCCTTTCAATTCGTTAAAGGACACTTTCGGTGACATTCGTGAAGGATCCTTGAATGCGAGGGCAGCAAATCGACTTCTTGCCTCTCTTGCAGCGGGGTCATTTGCAGCCTTTCCTTCATAGTCGGTCCGAGCAGAAGCTCTCTTTGCTTCATCTGCCGCTCTTGACGGATCTTCGAGCTCCTTTTCGAGACGTCCGAGAAGTTCCTTGAGATTTTGGGCTTTCGCGGCCAAGATTTCAGACTTTCGAATTTCCTCGCTGATCTTGCTTTCTGTGCCTGATAGTTCTCTTTGACGTGCATCGATCAGCATAGATAGATCTTCCCGATCGCGGCGCTGGGCATCTTGATCAGCTGCAAGTTTTTCGCGTTCCGACGCCTTGGTAAGTTTAACACTGACTAGCGTGCTCAGGTCTTTCGCCAGTATATCCGTTTCCGACCGCAAATCTGGCAGAATGGCACCCAGTGCCAAAGCTGCGCGTATGGCGGCAAGCATATCGTCTGGCGAAAAGAGGATTGCTGGCTTCGGGGCCATTTCGATACGCTGAAGTGCAGCAAGGACCTCGCTGACCAAGTGTTGACGCGTATCGAGCGAACTACGAATTTTCTTCTCGGTCTCTGAAAGAGACTGCAATTGCCTTTCAATGGAGGAAATCCGGATTTCGGTCGCTCGCAAACGATCTGTCGTCTCGATCAATCGTTGGTTAAGACGTGCCCGATCAGTGCGGAGTAGCTCAATTTCATCGGCAAGTTTTGCGCGGCTTTCGAACCCCGACTGAAGTTTCTGTTCTGTTGCCCTCAGTTCATCTTCCCGCTTTGTCCGATCCGGCGAAGCCCCCAGTTGATTTTGGGCCTGGCCGACATGTGAACTGAACATGATCGCGAAAATCGCGACTAGTTTCGTGATATTCCGTGCATTTTGAAACGAAAAATGTCGCAATATCTTGCTCAAACGCGATGATAGGGATGTCCGGACAGGATTGTCATGGCGCGATAAATCTGCTCCGAAAGGACGATTCGCGCAATCTGATGGGGAAGAGTCATGGCTCCGAAGGCGATTGTTTCGATGGCTTTTGCGCGGATGGTGTCGTCAAGCCCGTCGGGACCGCCGATGACAAAGCACAGATTGCCAGTGCCCGAATCGCGGAGGCGGGCGAGAGTTTCCGCAAAAACAGCACTTGTCAGCATTTTTCCGCGTTCGTCGAGGGAAATCAGAACCGATCTACCTAGCTTTGCAATGATTTCAAAGGATTCTTCGGCTTTCCGGTCTTGCGCTCTGGATGCTCGGCTTTCGATAAGCTCGATGTCACCAAAGCCGCTGAAGCCAAGAGTTCGGCCAATTGCCGCTCCCCGCGACAAATAACGTTCCGCGAGCTCGCGTTCCGGTCCATTTTTCAGGCGGCCGACAGAAAAAAGGGTAATTCGCACCAGAATCCTACGTCAAGAAGGCGAAAATTCGTTCGGGCGGTCGGAGCCCCACATTTTTTCCAGATTGTAAAAACTGCGGACTTCAGGCCGAAAGACGTGCAAAATAACGTCTCCAGCGTCGATCAGGACCCAATCGCACTGGGGTTGACCTTCGACGCGGATGTTTCTATGGCCTGCGACTTTGAGTGCCTCCACGACTTGATCGGCGATAGCGCTGACATGGCGATTTGAGCGCCCGGTTGTAACAACCATGGCGTCAGCCAGCGATGTTTTTCCAATTAAATCAATAGCTAAGGTGTTTTCCGCCTTGGCGTCATCGAGTGCGTCCCGGATCATTTTCAGCAGGTTTGCCGAGGAATCTTCCAGCGGGGCGGCGGCGACTGGCGGCGCGGAGGCCGGGTGGTCAGCGTGCGTTATAGTTCGTGTCAGGTTCCGTTTCCTTCTTGCTTCGGAGGGCGCGAGGGGCTCTCCATGGAAGGGATTATGGCTGATTTTGAAAGGTTTTTCAATGATTTTATAAGGGTTTGCCGATCAGGGCTTTGCCGCATGCCGGCGCAACCCGGTGGAGGACAGGGACGAGCGGGTACCGTGCAGAAAGACCCATGAAGGCGGGTGCTTCAAAGCCAGTTGCACGGCGGCGGATTCGCGCAGGCGACGGTTAGAGAAGGCGAGCGCAGCCCTGCCGCGAGCAGCTGTGAAGGTGACGCCGGGACGATCCATGACAGCGACAGGAATGAGGCGGAATAAGGCTTTCCAACGATTCCAGCGATGGAAGCCGGCGAGGTTGTCGGCACCCATGACCCAGACGAACCGGACCCCGGGATGGCGGCGGACGAGCCAGGCTAGCGTGTCATAGGTGTAGCGTGTACGGATGACGGATTCGAAGCCTGTGACGTCGATGCGGGGATGGCGGGCGAGGGCGCGGGCAGCGTGCATCCGCTCGGCAACGGGAGGCAAAAGAGTGTTGTTTTTCAGAGGGTTACCTGGTGTCACGAGCCACCAGACGCGATCCAGCCTGAGGCGTTTGAGGGCGATGAGACTGATGAGCAAATGGGCCTGATGAGGCGGATTGAAGGTGCCGCCGACGAGGCCGATGCGCATGCCCCGGGCGTGCCGCGGAAGCGTTTTTGTTGGAGGATTTGTTGGAGTGTTGGCGGTTTTCGTGACCAGTCCAACCGGAAGAGAAGCGGACATCAGGGAACCTAGACGTGGTTAATTTCCAATACTTCATTGGAATGTGCGAATTGGAGCTGAAAGAGGCGCGCATAAATGCCGTTTTTCGCGAGGAGGGAGGCGTGCGTCCCCGTCTCGGCGATGCGCCCCTGATCGAGCACGAGGATGGAATCGGTATTGGCGACGGTGGCGAGGCGATGGGCGATGATGAGCGTGGTGCGCCCGTGCATGAGACGGGCGAGGGCCTGCTGGATGAGAGCATCTGACTCGGCATCCAGCGCGGAGGTTGGTTCGTCGAGCAGGAGGATCGAGACGTTTTTGAGGAAGGCGCGTGCAATGGCGATGCGCTGGCGCTGGCCGCCGGACAATTGGCTGCCGAACTCGCCGACCCGCGTCTGGTAGCCCTGCGGCAGGGAGAGGATGAAGCTGTGGGCGGCGGCGGATTTGGCGGCCTCGATCATTTCGGCTTCGGTGGCGCCGGGGCGACCGCGCAGGATGTTCTCGGCCACGGTGCCATCGAACAGGAACGTATCCTGACTGACAAGGGCGATTCGATCATAAAGCGAGGCGGAGGTAATGGCGGCGAGATCGTGCCCGTCGATCAGGACACGGCCCTGCTGCGGCAGCCAGAATCGGAGCAGGAGATTGAACAGGGTGGACTTGCCGCCGCCGGACAGGCCGACCAAAGCGGTGATGCTGCCGGCGGGAACCGACAGGCTGACGCCTTGCAGCACGGGCTTTGCCGGGTCATATCCGAAGGTGACCTCCTCGAACCGGACGGCGCCGGGGCCGGGCGGGAGCGGCGCAGCGTCGGGCTTGTCGCGCAGATCGGGCACGCGGTCGATGAGCTCGTATAGCATCCTTACGCCGACGGCGGAGGCTGCGAGCGAGAGATGCAGGCGGGCGAGGCGGCGGGCAGGATCCGTCATCATCAGCAGGGAGGCGATGAAGGCGAAGAACTCGCCGGGTGTGGCCCCATTATAGATGACGCGCCAGCCGCCATAGAAAATGACGCTCGCGACCGCGAAGCCGCCCAGCGTATCGATGAGCGGCACGGTGCCGGCCTGCACGGTGGCCATGCGGTTGGAGAGGCGCTCGACGGCAGAGACGGACTCGGCCATCCGGGTGCGCATCGCCTCCTCGAGCCGGAACGCCTTGATGACGCGGACGCCGTGGATGGTCTCCTGCATGGCGCCGACAATGCTGGCCATGGAGCGCACCTCGCTGGCGAACAGCTTGCGCATCTGCCGCAACAGGCGCGTGACGGCTGCAAACACCAGAGGCACGCCGATGAGCGCGACAAAGGTGAGCACGACATCCTGCGAGAGCATGACGACGAGCAGGCCCACAATGGTGAACAAATCGCGCCCGAGCGAGGTGGCGATGAGGTTGAGGGCGCCGGAGGCGGCATTGGCATTATAGGTAATGCGGGTGACGAGATCGGACGATTCGGTACGCTGGAAAAACGCCATATCCTGCGACAGGATGGCCTCGAAAATCCGCTTCTGGGTGCGGGCGACGATGTTGTTGCCGATGCGGGCGAGCAGCACCTCCTGCCCGTAGGTGGCGAGACCCTTGGCGGTATAGAGCACGAATACCGACCCGCAGATGAACACCATGACGGCGGCATCGCGCTCGAGAAACACTTTGTTGACGAGATCCTTCATGAACCAGGCGCTGAGGGCTGTGGCCGCGGCGGTGACGGCCATGAGCACAAGGGCGACGGCATATTGCGGCGCGAACAGGCGCATATTTTCGGCAACGAGCCGCCTGAGCACGGCAAAATCTGTGAACCGGAGGGAAAAACGAGACAAGAGATGCATGCGGACCCGTATCCTGCTGCCGAGGGCCGGAAAAACCGCCCGCGCCGCGCGGCCGGCCGGGATACTTTGCCAGCAGCCACCACAGGAGGGGTGATACAAAACCCCCCGCCCGAACGCAAGAGCAACAGATTTGCGGATCGGGGCTACCGTTCCCGGTGTCAGGTATTTAACTGCTCCACTTTTGACTTGTTTTCGGAAGCTGGCGCTTGTGCAACCGATAAAATAATGATCCCCACCATGATGGCTGTTATCCACCACGCTTGCCAGGCACCGTGACTGATCAGCGCTACCAGAACGGTTGATACGAAAAAGGCGAAGGTCTCGTTCTCGTAGTATCTCTCATGCCTGACGAGCATGTATGTTATGCTGATTAAAAAAGCGCATAGAAAAGCAGCACCAATAACACCCAATTCCAGCCAGATCTGCAGGAAATTATTGTGCGGATGAGGATGAACGAGCAGTTTTCGATATTTCTCTTCAATTGAATGAAAGGAAGGAGCTTCGGTTATATTTCTGGAGCCACCAAATCCGATCCCGAGAAACGGGCCTTCGATAACCATTGCCCCTGTACCTTGCCATATCAGTACACGGTCAAATGCCGAAACCTTCAACTTTTCAAAGATTGAATTCGGAACACTTCGATAAATCAGGTCACCCCAGACGGGTTGAATAAAAATGACCCCGATGACAATCAGACCAAATATAATATACGATTTTTTTCTTAGAAGAAAAACGATCAGGAACGATATTGATCCAATCATGAGCGCCAGTCTTGACGCATGGGTTACCGTCATGAAAACGGCGACGAAAACCGAAGTAAAAAACAAAATATAAACAAGGGATTTATATTTATGTCCGGAAAGACCGGATCGAACCAGTGCGAATGCCGGCCAGAATATGATCGAAAGCGTGATCACCGAGTGGTTCAGATCGGACGGTGCTCCTCGATTTCCGAGCGAATTGGCAATCAGATGCCCGGACAGGTTTTCAAAAACGATCAGCATTGACGCTACGAAACACCCGAAAAAGAGTGCCCATCCGGAAAAAATCCGGTCGTCTTTGTTCACAAGAGCCAAAACAACTCCGCCTACGAGAACAGGGAACAGGAATCCCCAAATCAATTGATGTACAGAAGTATTGTAATCAAAAGTCCATAAAATACTAGTAAATGCAAATATAGAGAACAAAAAGATAATAATATAGTGAATTCTAAATAT
>JBJTDR010000058.1:0-7683 GCA_046092445.1 Hyphomicrobiales bacterium
TGCCGCTCCCGGTCGTTATATTTTCGATGCCGACCAGCAGATCGATGCCGACTGCGGACCCGAATCCCAATCCACTCCCCAGATTGACTGTGATCGCTGTCGTCTCGCCGGAATAATCCCCAACATCAACTCCGGCTCCGCCCGAAAGCGTATCGTTTCCGGCACCTCCCGACAGCATGTCGTTGCCCAGACCGCCATCGAGATAATTCGCAAATGAATCCCCGATCAAAGTGTCCGCGAAGTCGGAGCCTGACAGACCCTCCATTCCGATGAAGGTGTCGATGTCGGCGATGTTGACCGATGCAATACCCGAAACCAGCGAAGCGCTGACGCCTGCTCCTCCTGTAACATATGCGAAGGCAACAAGGTCTGTCCCTTCGCCGCCCTGAATTACGTCATTTCCGGTTCCGCCCGTCAGGGTATCATTACCGAGGTCGCCCTGTAACAAATCGTCGCCTATATCGCCCCTCAGCGAGTCACCGCCGTCGCCACCGCGAAGCGTGTCATTGCCGCTCCCGCCGGAAAGCGTGTCGTTTCCGAGCCCCGCGTCAAAGTCGTTGGCTGACGAGTCACCGACAAGGCTGTCGGCAAAAGTTGAGCCGATTATGTTTTCGATGCCTGCCAGCTGGTCGACATCGTCATTTGCCACAAAGGCGGTGCCTTCGTTCATTCCGCTCAATGTTGCGGACAGACCGGCCGTTGCATATGAATAGTCAACCGTGTCGATCCCGCTTGAGCCGATGATCGTATCCATCCCGACATGACCGATCAACGTGTTCTGTCCGGATCCTCCGAGAAGAAGATCGTTTCCGCTCCCGCCTGAAACAAGATCGTCCCCGACATCTCCCGCCAGTGTGTCATTGCCGAACCCGCCATTCAGCGAATCATTGCCGTCACCACCCGAGAGATGATTATTTTCATCGCCCGCGCTGATCAAGTCATCATAGGCCGAGCCGGTGGCATGGTTGATGTTACCGAGTGTGTCGCCCGTCGCGAACCCGCCATAGCCCATACCCGCTGCGAGATCGAGCGTGACGCCCGCCGTCGACAGGGAATAATCGACGCGATTTGATCCGCTTCCGCCTTCAAGAGAGTCGGCTCCCACACCCGAAACGAGGGTATCATTACCCTCGCTCCCATCAAGAGTGACGCCGGAGTATCCCGCTTTCAAGACATCGTCGAGAAACGACCCGACGACTTTTTCGATGTTCGAGAGCAAGTCCCCCTGAGCATCGCCGCCGAAGCCCTGGCCCGATGCAAGATTGACGGTAACAGCATTCGATGATCCGGTGTAACTGACTGTATCGACACCATCGCCGCCATCGATCAGGTCGGCTCCGGTCCCGCCACTCAGAATATCGTCGTCTTCTCCGCCGGAAAGACTGTCATTGCCTGCGCCGCCGTCCACAGAGTCGTTGCCGCCGCCTGCATCGAGCGTATCGCCACCCTGTCCGCCGAACAGAAGGTTAGCCTCGCTGTTGCCAATCAGCTTGTCCGCAAAGATGGAGCCCTCAAGCTGCTGGATATTTGTCAACAGGTCCAGTGTTGCAAATCCGCCAGTGCCCGTGCCACTGTCGAGGTTGACGGTCACGCCGTTCTGTGAGTTGGCATAGGATACCTGATTGGTGCCGCTGCCGCCGTCAATATTGTCGGCACCGGCCGCCGCAAAGATCGTGTCGTCGCCCGTGCCCGCATCGATGTCGTTGCCGGCAGGCAATCTGTAAAGTATGACGACACTCTTCCCTGTCACAGGATCGATGAAACTTTGATCGCCCGGACCGATAATGTCTCGGATCCCGATGGCCGCCTGGGCGGTGATCGTGCCGTTCTGCCCCTGGCCGTTATTTGCGTCAAACTCGATCGTGATATCGAAACGCGATACAAATCCGCTCGCATCGACAGGCATTTGATCCATCGGAACGGGATAGCTCAGCTTGATATCGAATTTATTGGCTCCGCCGCCTCCCACCGGAACAATGAAACTATTACCGGCCTGCTGTCCGTTGAGAACAACGAAACCTTCCGGCAAACCGATAATCGTAGCTGTTGTTGCAATAATGTCCGGCTTTGGCATGATCGCGGTCACATTCAGCAACCGCCCGGCAGAACCGATCGAACCGAATTGCGGATTATCCGCATAGATCAGGTCGTCACCTTCACTCCCGATAAGGCTCTCATCGGCGATCTGTCCGGCGAAACTGGGATCGGTCGCTGAAACAGCGGCTGCAGTTCCTCCGTCCAGACGAATCCCGGTATCCGTCATCGTGGTTGTCTGCTGCGGCATACCCAGCGCAACGATCACGAGATCTGCGGCTGTCATCGAAAATTTCTGATTGCCGTTCGCGGCAGATGTCTGCCCCCCGGCGACGCTCGACGGCGGCGGTGTTATGGGCTGTATTGCAACCTGACCCGCTCCGATCCGCTCGACCGGCCGTTCCTCGGAATTCTCCTCCGGCACGGGCAATTGATTTGGCCGTGTCGGAGTCACCACCGGCTGTGCCGCAACCGGTTCAGCATCCTTCTCGCGATCATCGACCGCCAGCTCTGCCCCCGCATTCGCTGCTGACGGACCACCCCGGTTCTTACGGATGAGATCGACAGAGGCCACCCGCAGGGACGGCATGGTCTCGATCAGATTGACCTGATCAATCGCTGAAATGATCTCCTGCGGGTCAACTTCCTGTTCCATGAAGCGAACGCGCGGCGCGCTCGGCCCGATCAGCTCCATCGCGAGACCGGGTAGAATTATTTTTGCATTATCCTCGAAGACAACGACGAGATCGACATCCAGCGCCGAGACCCGTGCTGCACCGATATCGAAGGAAAAATTCAATTCCGATGCGTTGCCGGCATCCACGACTTTGATTGCACCCGCGCCGGGCTTCGCAACGCTGATTGCGGTCTCGGGCGGCGGCGTGTCCCCTTCGGAAACAGAAGTCGAGCCTGCTTTATCGGCGGGATCCATTCGGAATTCCTGATAATTAATAAACAATACATTTGAAATATTCGCTTGAGATATATCACGATGTATTTTTAAATCAATTTATTGTGGGTATCTTGATTAATATTAATTCTTTCTATGGTTTAAATATTGAGATATTAAATTTTTTATAACGATATAATATTCATATTTTACATTCCTAAAGTGAAAATTGTTTATCATTAGAATTTTATATAAAAAAATTTCATAGATTTAATTTTTTTAAATTATTTTTAGTTGTTTAATGCATATAATACAATCTATAGTTAAACACCATGCTTGCGAAAATCAGATTGTCCACTTTGCCACAAAGACGTTCCGGGTCCTGTATCGTTTTGATTTCATTCGTATTTTTATCCTCTCTTTCCAGGGCGGAGGAACCGGGTTGCCACCCGAAATCCTGCCGCGATTCGGCAATTACGCATATCTCGGGAACGCCCATCGGACCAGCGGCCAACACGAAGCTCCCGACCTCGTTTTCGGGCGTGATCCGCCATGCTCTGTCAATCCATCCGCAAATCGCCAATGCGACCTCGCGTGTCCGGGAGGCGAAGGCCGGAATAATCGTCGCCCGTGCGAATTACGGGATCCAGATTGAAGGCAAGCTTGGCATCGGCAGTGGCGCTGTCAGTCAGTCGCAGACGCCATATGATAACGAACTTTATGATTCCGATAATCTTTGGGACGCGATAAGGCGCGAGGCAACGCTGAGCGGACGGCAATTATTGTTCGACTTCGGATCAACCGACGCAAATATCGTTCGCGCCGTCAAACTCGGCACTTCGGAGGAATACAACCTTCAGGACAAGCGGGAAGAGATTTCACTGAGGGTTGCTTACGCCTATCTCCAGATTTCAGAGTCACGCAACCTCACACAGCTCAATCGGGACAACGTTCTCGCACTCGAAAAAATTCTTGATCTTGTCAAGGCCAATCAGGCCAACGGCAACGGAACGATAGCAGACGTCAAGCGCGTCGAAGCGCGCCTCGTGGACTCCCGTGCCGTCAGCGCCGATACGGAAGCGAGTTTGCAGAACGGGATGGATCAGTTCCGGCGTCTTGTGCGCGCCGAACCCGCCGCATTGCTTCCGGCACCGGGCCTCGCATCCGTCATACCGAGGACAGCCGATCTCGCTGTTGCCCTGCTGCCGCGGACGAACCCCAAACTGCTCTCCATCGAGGCCTCCGAGGAGGCAAGTCGTCAGGAGTTGCACGCCCAAAAAAAAGGGACTCTCCCGAAAATCATGCTTGAGACAGACCTATCGCTGAAATCGTATTCCGGCGTCCGGTATCGCAATGATTTCGACGCACGGGCGATGATCACCCTTTCCTACAAATTTTCAGATGGCGGGCTCGCCGATGGACAGTCCCGCCAGATCGCAGAGAAAATCGAGCAGGAAATGCTGCGTCATCAATATGAACGCGACGAGCTTGACGCCGACATCAGACAGTTTTTCCGAGCAATCGATGCGGCGCGCGGAAAGGCGAAAAGTCTCGACGAGGGCGTTGCCGCAAGCGCTCGCGCCCGGGAATTATACACCGAACAATTTCTCGGCGGAAAGCGCACACTCTTTGAACTGCTCGATATTCAGGCCGCATACTTCAATGCCAGCCGCAGCCAGATCATGAATTTTTTCGAAGAGACACGCTCGACCTATGGTGTCCTCAGGGCGTTGGGTCTGCTGACCCAGGCCGCCCTGAACGAATAAGGCCGGAGTCCCTATTCGTTGACAGCGAGGAGCTGGTGATCAATGGCAGCCGACCACCTGGCATCAGCGCCATATCCGTCACCCGGAGCGAGTGACAATAATTCGGCAAGGCGGCCCCTGGCACGATTGACCCGACTTTTCATGGTTCCGATGGCACATCCGCAGATCGACGCGGCGTCCTCGTAGGAGAGACCGGACGCTCCGACAAGTATCAGTGCTTCCCGCTGATCCGCCGGCAATTTCTGTAACGCCGCTTTCAGATCCATGAATTCCATGTGGCTGTGCTGATCCGGTGCCGATGCGAGCTTCGATGCATATTCGCCTTCGGGGTCATCCACCTCGCGTCGCCTTTTGCGATATTGCGAATAAAATACATTCCGCAGAATGGTGAACAGCCAGGCGGGCATATTCGAGCCCTCGGTGAACGATCCGATGTTGGCCCATGCTTTCACGAGTGTTTCCTGAACGAGATCATCCGCCCCGTCGGAATTGCCGCAGAGCGAGATCGCAAAGGCACGCAGGCTGGGAATCGCCTTGAGCATCTCCGTCTTGACGGGACCTGCGACCGTCATGGTTTGTCCGCCTTTTCGTCAAGTGCTTTCAACAATTCGATAAAACGGTCCGGAATCGGCTGCTGGAGAACCTCGTCATACATGGCGCGCAATTCCTGCCCGATATGATCCTGAAACGATGGCTTGCGACGATCACCCTTGGACACGGCAGGTGACTGCGAAACCGCTCCGTCACCTGCTCGCTTGCGAGAATTGAATTTCATGTTCCCCTCCGATAGATCGTATCATCACTGAGTCATGAACGATCATGAGTTCGGCTTCCAAATAACGCATGGTCGAATCTTTAGTTCCATCCGTAGGGAACATCCCTGTCCCTGACGCGTTACCATTGCGTTCAGAAAACAAATATTGATTGATTTAAATTTTCGACATCAGACAGGAGTGCTCAACAATGAGCCTATCAAAGAGGATCATCGCATATCTCCCCGCCCTTCGACGGTTCGCCCGGGCGTTGCAAGGCTCGCAGGCTGCGGGGGATGCACAGGTTGAACGCGTTCTTCGCACCCTGCTGGACACCCCTGAGCGCATCGACGACACGGTAGACCTGAGCATCGTCCTGTACCGCGGTTTATTGGAGTCTGATGCGAACGATTTCGATGAAGACGGCTCACCGCATCGGCTGGACAGTCTGGTTCGGAGACGTCTGGCAGTACTTCAACCGAAGTCGCGCATTGCGTTTCTGCTTCAGTCACTGGAGGGATTGCCACCTCGAACAATCGCAGAGATCATGAACTGCTCAACTCAAGCAGTTGACTATCTTCTCGCACAAGGTGCCGAGGAAATCACGGAAAGACTGGTTACCGACGTTTTGATCATCGAGGACGAGCCCTTTATCGCGCTCGATCTCGAAACACTTGTGTCCGAGATGGGGCACCGCGTGATCGACGTCGCCCGGACGCATCGGGAAGCACTCGATATTTTGAGCAAAAGCAAACCGGGCTTGATCCTGTCCGACATTCGGCTGGCCGACGGATCGTCAGGACTCGAGGCGGTCAACGAATTGCTTCAACAAGCCTCGGTACCGGTTATTTTCATCACGGCCTACCCCGAAAGGCTTCTGACGGGAGATAAGCCCGAACCGGCATTTCTTGTCACAAAACCATTTCTTCCGGAGACGATCAAAGCACTCATCAATCAGGCATTGTTCTTTGAACGACGTGCCCACACAACACTTCCCGGCACGATGACGCCGCAGTCCCTTACACCGGATAAGGCGCAAAGAATTTAGACATCTCGTTCCGACATCACCCATGAGTCAGCCGACCCAAAAAAACCCGCGGCGACAAAGGCACCGCGGGCCAACCGTATGGGCCGAATTCCTGGGAGGGGGCTCAGGTCTTCGTATTGAACGGTTGCATGGCATCAACACCGGACAGGAACAACAGTTCCCTCGGTTCTGTTCCCGACAGGGCAAATATGAATAAGCGATAAAGCGCCTCCCAAACACCCGTGATCAAGCAAGCGTAAGCTTGGCTATGTTACTGATATTCAACATTTTTCTGGAACCAAAAAGAGAAGACTACGTTCCCTCTCCGGTATCGCAACACCGGGAGAGACATCATGGCTATCAAATCGTTGAGCGATCTCTTGTCGAAAACATTGCAGGACGTCCTCTATTCCGAGCAATCCATCCAGAAGGCTATTCCGGCGCTTGCCGAAAAATCGACAAATCCGGAGCTCAAAAAAGTGCTGAAAGACCATCTGGCCAAAACAGAAGCGCAAATCAAACGGCTCGAAAAGGTCTTTACACTGGTCAAGAAGCCCGCAAGCAGCACGCAGTCCATCGCAATTGACGGCATTCTCGCCGAGGCCAAATCGGTTGCCGCCGCGATCGAAGACCGGGATGTAAGGGATGCAGGCATTCTTGCCGCCATTCAGGAAGTCGAGCACTACGGTATCACGCGCTACGGAACCATGCTCGCCTGGGCCGATCAATTATCGCTCAAGGAAGCCTCGTTACCCCTGCGCGATAGCCTGAACGCGTCAAAAGAACTCGACCGCACCTTGACCAAAATCGCCGAAACCCGCGTGAACCGGCTGGCCGCTGCCTGAGGTCAAGAGCGTGTTTCAAAAAATTCCCCCGATCATTCCCCGCACATCAAGGGCAGACCCATGATCGAGAAAATACCCACGCCACCGCGCCCCGCACGCCGCGGCTTCGCCGCGATGGACCCGACCATGCAACGCAAAATCGCCAGCAAAGGCGGCAAAAGTGTTCCCGATGAAAAGCGCAGCTTTTCACGCAGCCCCTCTCTGGCCGCAGAAGCAGGCCGCAAAGGCGGCAGCAGCGTCCCCGCCGAACACCGCAGCTTCGCCCGCGATCACACGCTCGCAGCCAAAGCCGGCAGAAAAGGCGGTGAAGCCGCCCATGCGCCGCGTGAGAAGGGGTGAGGTTTGGACGACTCTGGATGAAGTGGAGGAG
>JBJTDR010000059.1:0-5300 GCA_046092445.1 Hyphomicrobiales bacterium
CCGTAAAAGTCGCCCCGCCAGACTCCGCAAGAACCTTCGTAATCGCCGCAGTCAGCGACGTCTTGCCATGGTCAACGTGACCAATCGTGCCAATGTTACAATGCGGCTTGTTGCGCGAAAATTTCTCTTTGGCCATGGGATAATCCGACAGTTTTGATGATGAGACGGGTAGATAGCGGAGCGCATAGGGCGATTTTGCGATTTAGGCAAGGGGGGAGTGGGGAAGAGCCAAAAAATTCGCTGAAGTTGATCAGCGAACGCTCGTCGGAGATCATGCAGGGCCCAATAAGATATTTTGGAGCGGGTAGAGGGAATCGAACCCTCGTATTCAGCTTGGAAGGCTGCTGCTCTACCATTGAGCTACACCCGCTTACGGCGCCCCTTATGCCAAGCCGTTGGCGCATAATCAAGCGGATTTAGAGGAAGCGGTGTTGGCGCGGGTGTGGGGGCGTTTGCGCTTGATTTTTCGTAATCGTTCGATTACGAAAATTTATGTTCACGATCCGGCGGTTGCCTGAATTCGACGCATGGCTTGATCAACTGCGCGATGGTCCGACGCAGAAGAGATTGCTTGTTCGATTGAGGAAAGCTCAGCTTGGCTATTTGGGTGATGTCAAAGCGGTTGGCGAAGGCGTCTACGAGATGCGCGAGTTCTTCGGGCCGGGCTGGCGAGTGTACTAAGCAAAACGCGGCAAGGTTCTGATTGTGATGCTTGGCGGCGGGGATAAATCGACCCAGACGAACGACATCAGAGCGGCCTTGCAGAGAGCCAAACGCCTTGTGGAGTGATGTTATGTCAGAGACGATCAAGATCAGCGACCTGCCCGAATTCGACGTCACCGATTACCTCACGGATGATGCGGCTGTTGCCGATTACCTAACGGCTGTGCTGCAAGATGGTGATGCGGCACTGCTTGCGGCGGCACTCGGCGATATTTCGCGGGCGCGCGGCATGACTGAAATTGCAAAATCGGCAGGGATTACGCGCGAAGCCCTCTATAAAGCACTCAGGGCTGACAGTGCACCGCGATTTGATACGATCCAGAAGGTTTGCGGGGCGTTGGGCGTCAAGCTCGTGGCGTTGCCGATCGGGGGGTGAGGATTCTACAGGCGCGTTTTGGCGAAGGCTCGGCCTGATGCTGATTTGAAGTATTTTTCGAAGTCGAGTGCTTTGTACTTGTCCGGAAACGCGCAGTACCAACGAAGTTCCCACGGAGCAAACTTAGACGTGTGGGTTGATTTGCCGGAATTGTGGTCTGACACGCGTTGTCTCAGGTCTCGGGTAGCGCCGGTATATTCTTGATCAGGAAAATTGATGCTTTGGATGATGTAAACGTACCATATGGCGTGCCCAGAAGATGAGAGATTGGCCGCGCCAGCCCGACGTCGCCCTGCTTCGCTCTGCGAGCTACGCAGGGCTATGACGGGCACTGCTTCGCCCAAGACGATGGTGCTCCACATGGCCGCCCCACGCGAAGCCCCATCGGGGCGAAGCGTGGTGGGGGAAGCAGGACTCGAACCTGCGAAGGCATAGCCAGCGGATTTACAGTCCGCCCCCTTTGCCGCTCGGGACATTCCCCCTTAGCCAACCGGAAGTTGACCGCGTTGCGGCGACTTATGATGGCCGACCGCGCGTGAGTCAATACTGATCTGCCACACTGATCGGCCACGAGACCGAAGATGGTGATGATGAGCGGACTGCTTGCGGAATTGTGCCGCCGCGCCGAGTGTGCGAGAACGACACGACAACAGGAAATTGACCATGTCGCGACGTTCTGGCGGAAAATACGGGCCTTCATCCGACGCTAGGGGCCGCGAGCCGGGGAGTGGCCACAGGCCGCAAAAGCGGAGCGGACAGAAGCATCCCTATCTCTACGGGTTGCATACAGTCGGAGAGGCACTCGCCAATCCGAAGCGACGGCATCGCGCGCTGCTGATCACCGAGAATGCGCTGCGCCGGTTGGAGGAGCGGATGCCGGTGCTGCCGATTGCGCCACAGATCGTCAAACCCGATGAAATCGACAGGCTGGTCGGCATGGATGCGGTGCATCAGGGTGTTGCGCTCGACACGGAGTCCGTGCCAGCGCCGCATCTGCGCGATCTGCCCGCGAAGGGTATCCTGCTCGTGCTTGACCAGGTAACCGATCCGCACAATGTCGGCGCCATCATGCGCTCGGCGGCAGCGTTCGGTGCGGAGGGGCTGATCGTGACAGAGCGGCACAGCGCGGAGGCGAACGGCGTACTGGCGAAGGCGGCATCGGGCGGGCTGGAGTATTGCCCGCTGATCGAGGTCGTCAATCTCGCGCAGACGCTGACGGAACTGGGCGATATGGGATATTGGCGGGTGGGGCTTGACTCGGGAGGGCTGGCGATTGTGGCGGACAGCCTCGCGACCGCGCCGATTGCGCTCGTATTGGGGGCGGAGGGCAAAGGGTTGCGCCGCCTGACGCGCGAACGCTGCGATGTGCTGGCGCGGCTCGATATGCCCGGGCCGATCAAGAGCCTGAACGTGTCGAATGCGGCGGCGGTGGCGCTGTTCACGGTGCATAACGTGCTGAGAACCAAGGGCTAAGAGCGGGCGGCGTATTAGACCAATGGCCTAGAGTCCGCTGCATCGACCTCTTCGTGCGAACAGGCTATTTTTATGCGATGGTCAGTCATGTCTGCCGACCATTGTATTGCATTCACGAAGCATCAAGCTCCGGTTTTGAAACGTCTGAAAGGGGAAACGAAATGGCTCAAGCAGCATCGGGCGCGAATCGCCCCATGACGCCGGCGGAGAAGAAGGTGATTTTCGCCTCTTCGCTCGGTACCGTTTTCGAATGGTATGATTTTTATCTTTACGGATCATTGGCGGCGATTATCGGCGCTCAATTCTTCAACGTGCTGGGTGCGGATGGCAAGCCGATGTTCGACGAGACGACGCGCAACATCTTCGCGCTGCTCGCGTTTGCGGCAGGCTTTATCGTGCGTCCATTCGGTGCGCTTGTATTCGGGCGGATCGGCGATCTCGTCGGGAGAAAATACACATTCCTTGTGACCATCATGCTGATGGGTCTGTCGACATTCGTGGTGGCATTGCTTCCGAGCTCGGCGACAATCGGCATTCTGGCACCGATCATCCTGATCATTCTGCGGCTTTTGCAAGGTCTGGCGCTCGGCGGAGAATATGGCGGGGCGGCGACCTATGTCGCTGAACACGCGCCGAATGGACGTCGCGGATTCTACACGTCATGGATCCAGACAACGGCGACGTTGGGGCTGTTCCTGTCGCTGGTCGTGATTCTGGGCACGCGGACGCTGGTAGGCGAGGCGAATTTCGCGGCGTGGGGCTGGCGTATTCCGTTCGCCGTGTCGATTGTTTTGCTCGGGATCTCGGTCTGGATCCGGTTGCAGCTCAATGAATCACCCGCCTTCAAGAAGATGAAGGAAGAAGGCACGCACTCCAAGGCTCCGCTCAGCGAGGCGTTCGGCCAGTGGGGCAATGCCAAGATCGCGCTGATCGCGCTGTTCGGGCTTGTGATGGGCCAGGGCGTTGTGTGGTATACGGGGCAGTTCTATGCGCTGTTCTTCCTGCAATCGATCTTGAAGATTGACGGGTATACGGCGAATTTGCTGATCGCGTATTCGCTGCTCATCGGCACAGGCGGGTTCATCTTCTTCGGTGCGCTGTCGGACCGGATCGGCCGCAAGCCGATCATCATGGCGGGCTGTCTGATTGCGGCGCTGACCTACTTCCCGCTGTTCGGCGCGCTTACCACAGCCGCCAACCCGACGCTCGCCAATGCGATTGCGACCGTGAATGTCTCGGTTGTGGCGGATCCGGCGGATTGCGGCAATCTGTTCAACCCGGTGGGCACACGCAAATTCACCTCGTCTTGCGACGTCGCGCGCGACGCTCTCGCCAAGGCGGGCGTGAAATATACGTCGACGGCGGGCACTGCTGGCGAACCAGCCAAAATCCTTGTCAACGACGCGGAAGTGCAGGTGTTCAAGGACGGCAAGGTTGATCCGGACTTCGGGAAGAATCTCACGGCGGCGGTTGTCGCAGCAGGCTATCCGAAGGCGGACGATGCCGGAAAGGTGAAGCTGAACGGCGTGTTCGACATCTTCAAGGGCCAGACGCTGACGATTATCGGCATTCTGACCATCCTCGTGATCTATGTCACGATGGTGTACGGCCCGATCGCGGCGGCGCTTGTGGAACTGTTCCCGACCCGCATCCGCTACACGTCGATGTCGCTGCCCTACCATATCGGCAATGGCTGGTTCGGCGGGTTGTTGCCGGCGACGTCCTTCGCGCTCGTGGCGCAGACGGGCGATATCTATTACGGGCTGTGGTATCCGATCGTGTTCGCGCTCGCGACCTTCGTGATCGGTCTGCTGCTCGTGCCCGAGACCAAGGATCGCGACATTTACGCGAATGACTGATCCAAACGGCTCAATCCAGAAAATGGCCCCGTTCACGCGGGGCCATTTTTATAGGAATGGCAAAGAAGCATTACAGGGCGTTTACTCGCAGACGGTCCGCCGGTGGAGCTGCCAGCCCCATCCCCTGACCCAGACGCGCTTGTGCACCTGATAGCACTCCGGATAATGCCGCGGCGCGTAATAAACCGGACGCGGCTGGTAGTAATGTGGACGCGGGCGGTATGAGTCATACCCGTATCCATATTCGCGGTCGTGATAACGCTGGTCGACATAGACCGACCCGCCACCGCCCGAATTACCAAGGATGGCACCAAGCGCCAGCCCGCCGACAATACCGATCGCCGCGGCCTCGCCCGGAGAAAGCTTGTCTTTCGCATTGCCGGATTCGGACTGCACCGCAACAGAGGCCAGCCCGATCGCGCCAACCAGAAGGGCCCTCGTCACGGGCCGGAATATTTTTGAGACAGCCGAAAAACGATGCATGATTCACCCCTTTGAATCGCTCCTCGTCCGGGAATAGGCGAGGCATATACGACCGGATCAGAATGTGACGGAAGCACTGAACTTCGCCTGAACAAATAAAAGCAAAATTGTGGCACACGACCCGTCCGCCCCCTGCGCCGCCGCGCCGACTGGCTGCGCCCTGCTTCATCATGAGCGCGTCAGATGGATGTCCGCGCGACGGAGTTGACGCTGAGCGGAATTGGGATGAAAGGAGGCGGGATGAAAGGACGCGGGATGAAAGGACTTGCAAGAACCCGGCTTCCCTGATAGCCAAACGCCGTATAACTGCCGGTTTAGCTCAGTTGGTAGAGCAACGGTTTTGTAAACCGTAGGTCATCTGTTCGAGTCAGATAATCGGCACCATT